>WTIB01000075.1 GCA_011522905.1 Crocinitomicaceae bacterium
TATTAGCCGAAAATTTAAACGAAGAGGCAATATCGAAATTGTGTAGTTCTTTCAATGAATGAGATACCACTGTTGTTAAATGCTCAAAAATGGATGAAAAAGTATTTTCCTACTATGATGCCAAGTTTAACCAAATCGCTAATTCTGGAAACCCCTTTTCTACACCAATTAATGCGCCAAGCAATATGAGTGATGGTGCTTTGGGAGTTTGGGCCGGATACAGTCCAATTTACGATACTTTATACTGTTATCCTTAAAGTAAAATTCAGGATTTAACTTATCTTTGCCACCAAATTCAACTTATGCCATTAAACGAAGTACGCGTACGTTTTGCTCCTTCCCCAACCGGACCGTTGCATATGGGAGGAGTTCGAACGGCATTATACAATTATTTGTTTGCCAAAAAACATAAAGGAACTTTTATTATTCGAATTGAAGATACTGACCAAACGAGATTTGTTCCAGGTGCTCAAGAATATATTCTAGACTCATTGAAATGGTGTGGAATTAGCCCTGAAGAGGGTCCTGGAATTGGTGGGGATTACGGCCCTTATATTCAGTCACAAAGAAAATCTAGCTATCGAGATTTTGCCAATCAACTTATCGAGAATGAAAAAGCATATTATGCATTCGATAGTTCTGAAGATTTAGATCGCATGAGAGCCGAGGCTAAAAAGATGGGAATGCCAAACTGGCAATACAATGGTGTAAGTAGAATGAATATGAAAAATTCACTTACCCTACCAACATCTGAGGTTAATCGACTATTGGAGGAGGGCGTCCCTTACGTCATTAGAATGAAAATGCCTAGGAATGAGGAGATTCGATTTGAGGATGCCATTCGAGGCTGGGTCGTAGTGAATACAAATAATCTTGATGATAAGGTTTTATTTAAAAGTGATGGAATGCCTACCTATCATTTGGCTAATATAGTAGATGACCATGCCATGAAAATAAGTCATGTAATTCGTGGAGAGGAATGGTTACCCTCTGCCCCACTTCATGTCCTTCTATATGATGCATTTGAATGGCAAAGACCAACCTTTGCTCATCTACCATTACTATTAAAACCAGACGGTAATGGAAAGTTGTCAAAAAGAGATGGAGATCGACTTGGTTTTCCTGTTTTCCCTATTGATTGGACAACTAAAGAAGGAGAATTGTATTCTGGATACCGTGAAAAGGGGTATTTGCCGGAAGCTTTTATAAATATGCTGGCCTTTCTCGGCTGGAATCCAGGAACTGAAAAAGAAATTTTCTCATTGGAAGAATTGGTTGAAGCATTTTCACTAGAAAGAGTTTCAAAAGCAGGTGCAAAATTTGACCCTGAAAAAACAAAATGGTTTCAACAACAATATTTAAGAAGTACCTCTGATAGTCATTTGGCTGAGATTATTTCTGAATCATCAGAAATTGACATCTCTAGAGAAAAACTTGAATCGATTTGTGCACTAATGAAAGAGAGAGCTACTTTTCCGAAAGATATTATTGAAGATGGCAGCTATCTCATGAGCGCTCCAAATTCTTATGATGAAAAAATGATTTCAAAGAAATGGAAATCGAATACAGATGAAATCATGTCGGATTGGAAAATGATATTGGATCAATTGGAGTCATTTGATGCAGATACCATTGAATCAAGTTTTAAGCAATTTTTAAGCTCAAATGAACTTGGTTTTGGTGCGGTATTATTACCATTTAGAATTCTGGTTACTGGTGTTGGTGCAGGTCCAGGCATGTTTGATATTGCTGCATATTTGGGAAAAGATGAGGTGCTTTCGAGAATGAATAAAGGGCTAAATTATATTGCCGAAATAAAGAATGAAGCATAACATTACAGTTGAAGGAATTAAGCTCTATGCCTTTCATGGCTGCCTTGAAGAAGAGGAAAAGATTGGAGGAAATTATATCGTTGATGTTTTTATAGAAACTGATTTTACTGAGGCTGCCCAATATGATGAGCTGAATCAAACTGTTGATTATGTTTGGGTCAATCAGGTTGTAAAAGAAGAAATGGCAATACGATCTAAACTTATTGAAAGTGTTGGTCAACGAATCATTAACAGTTTGAAAAGTAAGAATCTCAATGCAAAGTATAAGGTGGTCATTAGAAAACTGAGTCCCCCAATAAATGGAGATGTAGACTCTGTCTCAATATCTATTGGAGAATTTTAGAAGTGTTTTTCTTATTCTTAAGAGCGTGAATATAATTCAAGCCCGCTTCTAATCCGGTTCGATAATCCAATTCAATATTCTTCACAGAATTTGTGAAAATATTGGAATTCAAAACAACATCAGGAGCGATTTGGTCAATCTTTATATGACTAGGTAAAGTGTCTATATAATCTATTGACTCTTTAATTTTAATCTGGAAATTTTCAACATCCGATTTTATCTTTTCATTTGCTCGAAGAAATTTTGAGGCAAAATATTCTGGTCGCAATAAACTTGGTTTAAAATTGTGATGGGTCGTTCTTACCAATACGATATCCGTAGCTCCATTATCAACTGCCCATTTAATCGGTATTGGATCTGAAATTCCTCCATCAGAATAATGAATATCATTAACAAGATGCTTTCCTTTCGTAAGCATAGGTACCGTACTTGCCGCAATTGTCATGTCCACCCAGTTTTCAATCGTAGGTTGATGATACTCAGTGGAGCCATCGCTACTATTTGTGAGTACGATGTAATATTCCTTTCCTTGAAGTTCATTTAGAGCTGTGTCAAAATCAAAAGGAAATTCTTTATACGCAATGTCATAAAAGAAATCCAAGTTCATAAGTCCATCGGAAAAAGCTTTTGTATACTTGACAAATCGATCATCCTGACAAAGCGTGCGCATACACTGATAAAAGTATCCATATTTTTTGCTCAAAAAGTATGAAATAGCAATACAACCACCCGAAACTCCGATATATGAATCAAAGGGATTATGTGCTTGCATTTGAAAAGCATCCATAACTCCAGCAGAGAATGAGGTTTTAAACCCTCCCCCCTCAAGAATTAATACTTTTTTATTTTCAAACATGAAATGAATGATTTTACGTTAAATTTAATGTAAAAAAAGTGCTTTTGAAAATTTAAGTCTTCTTTAGAAAAGCTTTGAGTTTTTCAAATGCTCTGGCACGATGGCTATATTGATTTTTCTGTTCTGTTGACATTTGTGCAAAAGTGATATCCAATCCTTTGGGTTTAAATATGGGGTCGTAACCAAACCCATAATCTCCAATTTTTCTATCTATAATTTCCCCTTCAACAATTCCTTCAAACTGATGAATACCTGCTTTTGTTTTGTATGTAATTACCGTTCGAAACCTTGCCCTTCTATTATTGATACCTTCTAGCTTATTGAGTAATAAATCCATGTTTTTCTGTGCATTTTTCTCCTCCCCAGCGTACCTCGCCGAATATACACCGGGCTCTCCACCTAATGACTCTACTTCAAGACCAGTATCATCAGCAAAACACGGAAGATTAAAATAATCATAAACCACATCAGCTTTAATTTTTGAATTTCCCTCTAAAGTATTAGCAGTTTCAGGGATATCTTGATGATAAGAGAGGTCTTCTAATGATAATAATTCAAAATCATCTCCAAGGAGTTGTTGAATTTCTGCCGTCTTATTAGCATTATGTGTTGCAAAAATAAGCTTCATTACCTGAATAGTTTAATGTATTCTTCTGTATATGCTAAAACAGAATACTTATCTCGAATAGTTTCTTTTCCAGCCATTCCAATACGTTTTCGCTCTGCTTTATTTTGAATCAGCTTTTCGATCGCGCATTCCCATTCATCTATGGTCTCCGCGAACAAACCATTCTCGTTATCATTTACAATCGTATTATTTACCCCAACCGGAGAAACAATTGAAGGTATTCCTAAAGCCATATATTGTAGACATTTAAAACCGCATTTACCCTCAGACCATATGTCATTCTCGAGAGGCATAACTCCTATCGATATTTGATTTAAGTCTTCAATTTCGGTTTCCAAATTCCATTCAATATATTTTAATGAAGACAATTCATAATCAGGTCGTTGATTAGAAATAACTCTAAACTCAAAATTATAACGCGTTTCAAGTTTTTTTATAATGGGAACTATGAAATCTAAAAACCGCATTGTCGTATGGGTTCCGGTCCAGCCAATAATTACCTTCTGATCATAATCTGTATTCAAATTATGATAATTCAAAGTATCAATGGTTGTTGGAATGATATTTATATTAGCATTATAAGTCATAGCATAATCAGCTAAATAGGAATTACCAACCGTTACTTGATTAGACCATTTAATACAATACTTCACCTTCCAATAAGACTTTAATCGATGAACTTTAGCATTCGACTCACTATAATTAGGGAGCCAAATCGCATCGTCAAAATCATAAATGTATGGTTTTCGAAAAATCTTCGCTATTAAAAATTCGAAAATAGGAGGTCCGATGTGCGCTGCCTCTCTATGAATAAAAACATAGTCATATTTATAA
>WTIB01000173.1 GCA_011522905.1 Crocinitomicaceae bacterium
GATTGATGGTGTTCCCGTGAATGACATGGAAAATGGCTGGGTATACTGGTCAAACTGGTTTGGCTTAGATGCCATTACAGGTCAAATTCAGCTTCAAAGAGGACTAGGTGCTACCAAACTTGCCATGCCTTCTGTCGGGGGAACCATGAACATCATTACTCAAGCCACAGGAGGTAAAAAAATGATTAAGGTGGGACAAGAATATGGCTCAGGTGAATTCTTGAGGACTTCTTTATCTTACAAATCAGGAACTTTAAAAAATGGTTGGGGCGTATTGTTTTCGGGTTCATATAAACAAGGGAATGGCTGGGTAGATGGACTTAACACTCTCGGTGCATTTTACTATTTGAAAATTCAGAAAAAAATCAAAAATCATATCATTTCACTAAGTGGATTTGGGGCGCCGCAACGCCATGGTCAGCGTTCTTATAATCAGCCCATAGCATATTGGGACTCTGAATTTGCCAATAGTCTTGGTGTTCCTATTTACGATACCATGTCGAATATTGATTACGGCCGGAGATACAATCAACACTGGGGTTACTACACGGATAGTGCCACGGGAAATCGGTCAATAATTAATGAAAGAATGAACTTCTATCACAAACCACAGATTACTTTAAAAGACTTTTGGAAAGTGAATGAGAAGCTTTCATGGTCAAACATTGCATATTTGTCTGTTGGCACAGGAGGCGGAGTAAGAGCAAGAAATACAGGTGCAATAATTAGAGATTCATTAGGTCAAATTGATTGGAATGAAATAGAATACAATAACAGATATAAAACATTATTTGGACAAGTATATTCCACTGCTGATCCCTTATATGACTCTGTGTTATTCAAATCATCACAAGTTTTAACAGCGGCTATGAATAATCATTTTTGGCTAGGTGGTTTATCTCAATTTGATTTTCAAGCGAATGATTATTTAATGATTTCCGGTGGTGTAGATTATAGATATTATAAGGGAGAACATTACAGGGTTGTCACTGATCTTTTAGGGGGTGATTATTGGGTAAATGACGCCGATCAAAATAGTTCAAATCCAATGAAGGTTGTAGGAGATAAGGTTGGGTGGTATGACTATCATAACCACAGAGATGGGTTTGTTCAGTGGGCAGGTGGTTTTGGTCAAATGGAATACTCCAAAGGTAGGTGGACGGCTTTTGTGAATTTATCAGGAGTTGCAAATGGATATAAGGGCGTTGATTACTTTATGAAAAAAGAGCTTAATTTGGGTGACACAACGCTGTTTATTGGTGCCGGAGATACCCTTGAATATAATGGAGTAACTTATGACCAAAGCACAGAAGGGTTGACTTATAACCAAACACCATGGAAATGGATTGGTGGTTTTACCCTAAAATCTGGTGCCAATTACAACTTGACGGAAAAGTCAAATCTTTTTGTCAACCTCGGATGGTTAAATAGAACTCCACAGTTTAGTAATGTCATTGATAACAATACAAATACTTTTTTTGAAGAAATTTTAAATGAGAAAATATATGCTACTGAGGTTGGCTATGGATATAGATCTAAACAATTTAGCATGAACATCAATACCTATTTCACTTATTGGGAAAACAAACCTTTTCCTTATGGTGTTTCAGTTCCTGACCCACAAGATCCCACTGTTTTTGTCCGAGCCAATGTAAATGGAATGGATGCATTACATGTGGGAGGAGAGTTGGATTTTGCCTATTATATCAATCGAAAAATCAATTTCGAAGGTATGATTTCATATGGAGATTGGACTTGGCAATCTGCAGAAACAATTGATGTGCTTGGAACACAATTTACGTTTGATGCTAAAGATGTTCACGTTGGAGATGCGGCACAAGCGGTGTATGCCCTAAGTATGAGATATGAATTCATTAAAAATGCTTATTTCAAAATTCGTTATACCTATTTCTCAAAAAATTACAGCAATTTTGATCCTTTCAGTTTGACGGGAGATAACGGAGGGACTGAATCATGGAGATTACCAGATTACGGACTTATGAGTGCACATTTAGGATATCGGATTTATTTAAATAACTCTATCTTATTTTTCAAGGCGAATGTTTTTAATGCATTGAATTCATTCTACATTTCGGATGCTAGAAATAACCAAAACGGGTCTTCTTTTGATGCCTCATCTGCAGGAGTATTCATTGGTCAAGGTATACGCTTTAATTTTTCACTCGGATTTCAATTTTAACAATTATGAATAAAATTTTATCAGTAATCTCATTTTTAAGTTTGACCGTCACCATTAATGCTCAAACCATTGCAGATGCAAGAAACCAAGCTATTGGACAAACGGTAACGATTACGGGAGTTGCCACAAATGGTCCTGAATTAGGACCCATTAGATATATACAAGATGGTACTGCTGGCCTACCCGCTTATGGAAGTAACCTTTCATCTATTCAAAGAGGAGATTCGGTAACAGCAACTGGGGTATTATTTGAATTTAGTGGATTGTTGGAGCTATCTCCTACTACGAGTTATTCCATCTTGGGACAAGGTACGCTACCTCAGCCTCTTCTCATTCCGATAACAAGTGCTAATGAATCTTTAGAGGGCCAATTGGTACAAATTGACAATGTTACGTTTGTACAAAGTGGTGTTTTTGCAAATGGAAGTAGCACCGTTCAAATTACTGATGGTTCAAATACTTTAGACGTACGTATCAATGGATCTACTGATATAGACGGAACTGCAGTTCCAACGGGGCCTGTTTCCATTGTTGCTCTTTTAGGTCAATTTAACGCAAATCACCAGCTTATTCCAAGAGACCTTAATGATATTTCTCCTTACGTTGCTCCTGCTAGAGAAATCAATATAAAGCTGGGAGGAAATAATGTTTTAAATAATGAAACGTATGTTGTTGGAAATACACCATCTACGGTTTTGACTGTTGAGAATACGGGTTCAGAGGATTTAACAATAAGCAGTGTTTCTTTTTCTGGAACCAATTCTGGTGATTTTTCTACAGACCTTAACCCCACAGTTATAGGAGCCTTCTCAAGCCAAAATTTTAGTCTGAATTACGCTGCTTCAACTACTGGATCGGTGTCAGCAACCTTAACAATAGGAAATGATGATGATGATGAAAATCCATATACAATCAACTTAGAAGCGGTAGGAACTGATAATCTGGCGACCGAACCAACATCTAATCCAAGCGCATTGAACTTTACGAATGTGAAACCATATACCTTATCTGGTGAATATACAGGTGCTGTAAATGCCGAACAATACCTTGTTCTATGGAAAAATGGGTCTCCGATTACAGAAAGTCCTGTTGATGCAACATCTTATTTGAGAGGTGATTATATCGGAGATGCAAAAGTGGCCTATGTAGGCAGTGGGACATCTTTTACCCCTAGAGGAATCATAGCCAATCAGAATTATTACTTTAAAGTATTTGCCTTTAATGGTTCAGATGATTTCGAAAACTATAAACAAGATAATCCGACTGAAGGTCAAGTATCATCATTAGGGTCACAAATAGGAAATTATTACGATGGTATTTCCTCATCAAGTCCTTCACTGGTTTCTGACCTTACCGATTTAATTAATCCGCATAATTACATCTCTTATTTCCTATATAAAACTACTGTAATGAGCCAATTTGAGGTAAAAGATACGTTAAACGGGCAATCCTATGTTACCTGCTGCTACTCAGGAGAAAATAAAGTTTTTAATGACCCATTTGATTGGTCTGATAATGACTTTTCTAGAGAACACACCTATGCACATTCTTGGATGCCCACTTTCCCATGTAACGATCCTGAAGAAGAAGAATATGCTGATCAGCATAACCTTTATCCAGCGAACTTACCAAATGCAAATACACCGAGAAGTAATCTGCCATTAGAAGATATTACTGGATCTACTGTCTTTACCTATTTAGAGGGAAGTGTAGGGTACAACGATAATAATCAACTGGTCTATGAGCCACGTGAATCTCATAAAGGAAATGCTGCAAGAGCCATAATGTATATGGCTACTTGTTATAATGGGATAAACGGATCAAACTGGTCGATACCAAGTAATCAAGGTCCAGTTACCTTGAGAAACTGGCATTTCAATGATTTACCAGATAACTATGAAATTGCAAGACATGAGTTCATTTACAACCTCCAAGGAAATAGAAATCCCTTTATCGACTCTGTAGACTTCGCTTGCTTCATTGATTTTCAACAGATGACCTATGATAATGATTTATGTGAAAACATTGGTTTGCTGGAAATTATGGAAAATAACTTTTCAGTATTCCCAATTCCCGCTAAGCATGAAATATACGCTCAAATTAATGGATTAAATATTTCCTCTTTCAAGCTTACAAATACAGCTGGTAAAATTTTGATGGAAGAATCTAATTTAAACGTGCCAGTACTTAAAATTAATAGTACCAATTTATCCAAAGGCACCTATATATTATCGGTTTCAACAGATAAAGGTTCCTTGGAAAAAAAG
>WTIB01000134.1 GCA_011522905.1 Crocinitomicaceae bacterium
AAGTTGGTAGTTGGTAGTTTATTAAAGATGTGGTATTTTTAGGCAAATTTAATTATAACCTGACCATGAAATCTTTAAAAAATTCCTTATTTATTCTTTTCATATCCCTAACAACAATTGTTTTTTCACAAAAAAACGAATCTGAAACACAACAAAATGCTTATGTTTTTGGGGATATTATTGTTCAATTAACCGACCAAGGTAATATCCGAGATCTTGTTAACCGGGCGCCTTCTCAAAGTGAGCTCATTATTTACAAAGAGCTTTCGCCAACATCTCATATTTGGCAACTTCAGTTCAACCATAATAGCATTTCTCATGAGGGGATTTTAAACTGGTTATATAGTCAATCAGAGGTTGAATTGGCTCAAAATAATTATTATTTGAAACTGCGTTCAACCATTCCAAATGACGCCACATTTAATAGTCAATGGCATCATAATAACACAGGTCAAACTGGTGGTACTGCTGATGCTGATATAGATTCAGATTTGGCTTGGGATATCACTACCGGAGGCACAACCGCATCTGGACATGACATTGTTGTATGTCTAATTGAAAGTGGAAACTTGGATCATCAAGACCTTTCACCAAATAGATGGATCAACACCAATGAAATTGAAAACAATGGAATTGATGATGATGGTAACGGTTATGTTGATGATTACAATGGCTGGAATCCCCTACAAAATAATGACAACTATGGAACTGGTGGTCATGGTACAAACTGCCTAGGTATGATGGGTGCCAAGGGGAACAACGGTTTAAATGTCGTAGGGGCAAATTGGGATGTTAAACTCATGGTAGTGGGTGGATATAACATCAATACCGATGCAAATGCGATTCAAGCTTATCAATATCCTTATGATATGCGTGTGCTTTGGAACAATTCAGGAGGTACACAAGGTGCATTTGTTGTTGCTACAAGCTCATCTTGGGGTATTGATGGAGAAGACCCAAACAATCACCCTGTTTGGTGTAGCTTTTATACAACTATGGGCGAAGCTGGTATTTTAAATGTTGGTGCAACGACGAATCAAAACTTAAATGTAGATACAGCCGGGGATATGCCAACCGCATGTGATACCCCTTATATGATTGGTGTTGGTCGAACTGACCATAATGATAATACTGCGGGTGGATATGGCGTAACTACAATCGAGTTTGGCGCTCCCGGAATCAATGTGGTGACAACATCGGGAACGAACTCCACAACGACAACAACAGGGACTTCTTTTTCTTGTCCTTTAACTGCAGGAGTAATTGGTCTTGCCTATTCTATTCCATGTTCAGATTTCATGAATACTGTGATGTCAAACCCACAGGCTGGTGCTGATTTGGTGTTACAAGCGCTAATGGATGGTACGGATCCAAAAGCTCAATTAGCAAATAAATTTGTTTCAGGGGGGAGATTAAATTCAAGAAACACATTGGATGAATTAATGGCAGTGGGTTGTGATGGCTCAATCTGTTTTGGGCCCAGTGGTATAAGCACCAGCGAAATTACTGAAAATGATGCTGTGTTGTCTTTTGATGCACAGTCCGGTGCAGATGCAACTAATCTATATTGGAGAGAGGTGGGCGCCACAAACTGGATATCCGAAACAGCGGTGGTTTCTCCTTTTACTTTTACTGGCTTAAATGGATGTTCAGAGTATGAATTTTACATGGAAACGGCTTGTAGTGTAGATACCATTTCCAACCCAACTACAATACAAACCTTTAACACTCTGGGATGTGGAGCATGCATTGATAATGCCTACTGCTCAAATGCAGCTTCAGATGGAGTTGATGAGTGGATAGAATCATTTACTATTGGTTCTTACACAAATGCCTCGGGAAATGATGGAGGTTATGGAGATTATACAGGAAACCCCATACAACTCGCTGTTAATAGCACATATAATATTGATATTGAAATCGCATGGGGAGGGACTCTTTACGATGAACAGTCAAGAATTTGGATTGACCTTGACCAAAATGGCGAATTTGATGCCTCAGAATTGGTTTTTGACCAAGGGACCGCTGATCAAACCGTAAATGTTACCGGACAGGTTACCATTCCTGCATTAACTCCACTTGGAAGTACCAGGATGAGGGTTCAAATGGCTTATGTTGGAGGTACTACTGGGCTTCCTGAAGTTTGTGACTCTTATCAATGGGGAGAAGTTGAAGATTATTGTGTTGATTTTATAGAAGGGGCAATATGTGGCTTAACTGTGAATAGTACGTCTTCAAATCCATTGTGTAATGGCAATAATAATGGATCAATTAGTGTTGATGTAATTGACGGTTCTGGAAATTACGAATACAGCTGGGATAGTGGTTTAGGAAACTCAAGCGCTGTATCTGATCTTCCGGAAGGAACTTATACTGTTGTTGTAACAGATGTAAACAATGCCTGTGATACCACTATTCAGTATACCTTAGAATATGAAAATACCATTATCATTGAATTTGATGCCGTAGATGTTTCCTGTTACGATGCCGCTGACGGATCGGTGACAGCAATCCCTTCAGGTACATCAGATTATTCATATCAGTGGTTAAATGGTCCAGCTTCGGCTGAATGGAATGGACTTGATGTCGGAAGCTATTCTGTAACTGTTACAGATGTAAATGGTTGTACTTCTACAAATACGGTTTCTATAGATCAGCCAAATCCGGATGTGGTTAGCTTTTCTTGGTCAACGGATAATTTGATTGTTGAATTCAATAACAATTCAACTCCAGGAGATTATTTATGGGATTTTGGAGATGGGAATACCAGCTCGGATGCAAATCCCACACACACCTATTCAGAAGCTGGCACCTATACTGTTTGTTTACGACTCACGACAGACTGTGGAGAAAAAGAGCTTTGTAATACATTAAGTGTGAACAATGCAAACATTGAAGAAAATTATTGGGATTACATCACCGTTTACCCAAATCCAACCAGTAGTTTGGTTTATTTTGAAATCAGTCACCCAGATTTATCTGAAATTAAGATTATGGATATTGTTGGTAAAGAAGTTCACAGTGTTGCTATAAATGACAACTTAAATATCATAGATATGTCCTCGTTTAGCAATGGTTCCTACTTCTTCAAGATTCTAGATTCTAATGGAAGAACATTGGTATCCGATAAACTTCTAAAGACAAAATAAAATTCAACACACTATAAAATAAGGCCTCTTTCCGAGGCCTTATTTATTTGTAGTACTATTTGTTCGTTTGATTAAATCACCTCTAAAGAGGAATGGTCGACAATAATGATTCTTCCCTGAAAGTCCCCTTTAGTTACCACTACACAACAATAAATTTCTGCCTCATTTGTTTCGGGTGATACAAATGGTAAATAGGCATCTATATACCCTTCCATAAATTTGGTTTCCTCAATTATCTCACATGTATATCCAATACACCTTCTTTCTCCAACATTGTTCAGTGGACGAACTTTTGTTTTGCCTGTCATATCAATTTGATTTAAGCTAAAATTATATAAAGATTTTTATACCGTAATCAGTCACATTCTATTTTTTCTCCACTATCATCCCAGCATGTTTCAAGGAAAAGAATCCCGTTTTTGTATTCGGTTACATATACAAGTACCCCCAAATTATTCCATCTTTTTGCCTTATTCAGCTCACCATTCTTATAATATGCTTCGCTCTCCAGCTGACCATTATTGTACCATGACCTCCAGAGTCCATGTTCCTCTCCCTCAAAGTACTCTCGATGCCATTTAAGTCGACTATTTTCGTGCCAGTTTTTAAATGTTCCATGCTCTTGGCCATTGTTAAAAAATTCTATGAAATGTATGTTTCCATTTTCATACCAGGCTTTGCGATAACCATGTTCAATTCCATTGACATAATTGTATTCTGAATTGAGCACTCCATTTTTAAACCAAGTGAGCTGAATGCCATCGCGCAAACCATCCTTAAAATTGAATTCAAGTTCAGGGTTTCCATTAAGAGTCTCAAGATATACAGCACCGCTTATAAGCTCGTTTGTTATCAAGTTTCGACAACGCTTATCGTCACTTTCAAACATGACCCAATAATTGGTTTGATCAATTCTTGTCCTAGATTGCGCATTTATAGACCCAAGGGAATAAAAGAAATAGAAAAAAAAGATTACACGCATACTCTTGAAAATTCGAATTTAAACAATCTTATTTACAAGATTCATGCAATACTTGAAATGAGCTGAGTCTCTAATTTTTGGAACACTCTTTGCTTTTATAAGCCAAACTCATAGATTATGAATGTAAAAGCAAATATTTTAACAGTAATTGGAATAGCTTGTTTTTTAACCTTCCCTTTCGATATAAAAAAGGAACAGGAAGCTACAGAATTTGACCCAATAAGGAAAATCAAACAAAATGCATTTAAAAAGGGAGAGTTCCTGCGCTTTGATGTTTCATATGGATTATTTGATACCGCAGAGG
>WTIB01000220.1 GCA_011522905.1 Crocinitomicaceae bacterium
ATGACCTCTTTCTCCTTTTCACCATATTTCTGATTTGCCCAATTCAAAAAATACTCAGGCACCAAAATAGATGAGAGTTCATTGGTAAATCCAACAATCCTTGCATGAATTGTTTCTCTGTAATTTCTTGGACCTATGTTTAAATCGATTTTTAAATCCAAGACCAAGTCATCAGATAGTTGAGGAATATTGCTTGCAGATAAAAAGTTATTCATCATCATTAAAAAATCCCTAGGCATAATGATAGGCAATGTTTTGCTCCCTTCATCCCAATCCCAATGGTCTGTTTTTACATCTAAATAATCTTCATGCACAGATTGAACATATATGTTTGAATTAAATGCCGGTATCAAGGGGTCATCTATAGAAAGTACAACATCAAAGGTATTCGATCGTATAGGGTCACAATTTTCAACAAAATCCATTGAACGAATTTCATCGATTTGTTCGTCTGAAAATTCAGGATTATTTAATCCTAAAAGAGGCCCTGAAGTAACTTTCTTTTGAATAACAATGGTGTTTTTAGAAAGCATTTCGGAATTTTCTCCATAGGTGTAAATTTTATGCAAGAAATGAAGAGAAGTAAATAAAAAAAAGAGACCCAAAAAAGTGCCAACTAGTGCTAAAGTTAGCTGCTTCTTGTTTTGATATTTGAAAAATAGCTTCCTCATCATAGCTCAAAGATTTTTAGCTCTTTAAAAGTGCATTCTTCTTGCAGAGCCAATAATATCAAACCGGCATTTTCTTCTTCTAATCTTTTCTCAATTAGCTTGGTACATTTGATCGTGTTCTGTTCATCCAAATGAGAAAATGGCTCGTCACAAATTAAAAATTCAAAAGGCTTCATCAATGCCCTGATAATAGCCACACGTTGTTTTTGACCAAAAGACAGGGTTTTAACAGGCTGCTCCCATTTGTCGCTAATGTCAAGAATATCAAGCATCATTTTTGCATCCTCGATTTGATATCCTTTCGCCAACTCTGGTAAAAGCTCAATGTTTTCCTTGACACTTAAATTTTCAAAAAGCTGTAAATCTTGAAAAACAGTGGAAATCTTATGCTTTCTAATCTGAGTAAATTCTTCCACCTGAATTTCACTAAGCCTTTTGTGGTCAATAAAAATTGTTCCTGTGTAATCCTGTCTTAAACCCAATAAATAATGAATGAAAGATGTTTTTCCTGTTCCACTAATAGCGTGTATCAATACTTTATCCTCATCTTTTATTTCAACAATTTGATTCCATATCGCACTTTTCAGTTTTTGATGCTGAAATACATGGGGACAAAGTTGTTCAAATTTAAAATGCATAAAATCTAAATTAAATATGTTCGATGATTTGCTCCAACATTGTTTTTGATTCATATGGACTCAGAAGAATTAAATCCTTGTATCTTCTCATCCAAGTTTCTTGTCTCTTTGCGTAGTTTCTAGAATTTTTTTGAATCATCTCAATGGTATCTTCAAAAGATATGCCATTTTCAAAATATGGAATCCACTCCTTGTAACCCACGGTATTTTTCAAAAGTACGTTTTCTTGAAGCGGAAGATTCTTCACTTCTTCAAATAATCCATGCTCAATCATCTGTTCAACGCGTTTATTAATTCGGTCATATAATTCCGATCTGTTCCATGAAATACCAAAACGGATATATGGATAAGCAATGGCATTCTTATTTTTCATTCGAATCTTTTCTAAGGTTTCACCTGATATCCGAATGATTTCAAGAGCCCTTAAAACGCGCATTGGATTTTGAATATCAATTTCTTGAAAAGCAAGTGGATCAGCATTTTTCAGCTCGAGCAATAAGGAATCCATTCCGTTTTGGTTCAATTCCTCATTTAATTCTTGGCGTACCTTCTTGTCACTTGG
This sequence comes from Crocinitomicaceae bacterium, assembly GCA_011522905.1. GTDB lineage: Bacteria > Bacteroidota > Bacteroidia > Flavobacteriales_D > Crocinitomicaceae > UBA952. The sequence goes on from WTIB01000220.1 coordinate 1,872, forward strand.
AGCTTCATGTAATCCATCTATAAGGGCATCGACAAACATCCCTGATCCTCCAGTCACAATGACGTACTTATATCCTTGATTGAATAAAGTGCTTATTTTATCACGTCCTGCTTTCATAAAAGCAGCGCTTGTAAAACTTAAATCATGAATTGAATGTGTATTGATAAAGAAATGTTGGACCAAATCTAGCTCTTCTTTACTTGGCTTAGCTGTACCAATATTCAATTCTCTATAGAACTGTCTAGAATCAGCAGAAATTATTGGCGCATTGAGCTGTTGAGCTAATGAAAGCGCCAAGGAAGACTTCCCAGAAGCTGTTGGACCTTGTATTAAAACTATTTTACTCATTAAGTTTCCATGACATATACCGCGAATATATCGATTTTACATAATTTTTGGCAGGACCACGGTATGCACCATATTTTACAGGTATATTTCTGTAATATTTGGGAATAGATAAATTCTTGATCATCAGCTCCACATTATCATCCCAAACAAGCGGATTGTATCCTAATTTTTCTGCCAAGCGAACAGCGTCTTCAATATGCCCTTTTCCAGCATTATAGGAAGCCAAAGTGAATTTTAATCGTTGCTCTCTTGATTCAATATGCTTCCATTGATTATAAAGCTGGTCTATGTAACGCATACCCGCGTCAATCTGCACAGCTGGTGGCGAATCAGGATAAACCCCAAAGGATGGACCTGTATTTGGCATAAATTGCATCATTCCATAAGCACCGCCAAATCCTCTTGCATTGGGATCATATCTGGATTCCTGATAGGCTATTGAAGCCAAAAATCTCCAATCCCAATTTCGTTTTAAAGCAGATGCCTTAAAAAGCTCATCGTATTTTGATAATTCGATATTTAAATTAGTGGTACTGTCAAGTTCCTCTATATGGAAATTGGTTTCTTCCATATAATCAAAATACTTTTTTCTTAGGAGCTTATATGCCTCTGACTCCAAAAATTCATCTAGAAAATAATCCAATTTTTCCTTGAGCTTTTCATCCGATTCCCTCAAGCCAAAAGCAATATTTTGACGAACTGATAGCAAGGTTGAAATATCAATATTTGGATGACATGCCTGTTCAATTCGAGCGGTATTTTCCATGGCAATAGTGTAATTTATTTCACCACGGGAAACCATTTCAATTAAATCCTCTGCCACTGGATAGCCAGGCATAGATTTTACATTGATGTTTTCTCCAATCTCATCTTCTAAATGAAGAATTCGTTTTATAAAAGAGCTCTTATTCCGAATGTATATCGTTTTATCCTTAAGCATTGAAATATCACGAATGACACTGTCCTCTGATTTTCTCTGAACGAGCACCTCAAATGAATGCGTGTAAGGAATGGAAAAAGCATGAAGCTTTTTATCCTCCATATGAATAGGCTTGTTACATGCAATTACATCTCCCTGACCTGAATTCAGTTTGCTGACAAAATCAGCAGGATTGGCCACGTTAATTAGCCGTAATTCCACTCCAATATGTCGAGCAAATGAATCTAGAATTTCATATTCAAAACCCAAATATTTGTCTTTGTATTCATAATAAGAAAGGGCACCATTTTCGGTTAAAACAATTAGGGTATCCCTATCCAGTATGGCTTCCAGGTCTTTTTTCTTATTTACCTTTTTATTGGCTTGTTCTTTCACCGCAGTTCCACATCCAAATAGAATTATGCCGAAAATACCTATGGCAATTGTTTTGTTCATTGTGTTTTTGAATTCATTCAATATAAAAATTTACGGATATATAATACATTGGTTTCAAACCGATTAATATTTGTGTTTTTCGCAAAAAATCCGTTTATTTGAGTTACAAAAAATATGGTTTATGGGAGGAGAGCAAAACGAAGTTTATTCAAAAGTTGTAAGAGCTGGTAAGCGTACGTATTTCTTTGATATCAAGGCAACTAAAGGGAATGACTTATACATTACTTTGACGGAAAGTAAAAAGGTGTGGAATGAAGATGGAGAAGGATCCTATCAAAAACACAAGATTTTCTTATACAAAGAGGACTTTGAAAAATTCAAGGATGGTCTCGATGATGTCTTGAATAAGATTGAAGAAATCAAAAACGAAGAATAATTTTTTCTTACTTCTTCGTAATTCAGAAAATACATTTATATTTGCACACGATTTTGGGCGATTAACTCAGTTGGTTCAGAGTGCCTCCCTTACAAGGAGGAAGTCGGGGGTTCGAGTCCCTCATTGCCCACCAAAGCGGAATCCATCTCATATTGAGATATGTTTCCGCTTTTTTTATTTCCGTAAAACCCTATAAATCCCTTAAGTGGTCATCTGTTTTATAGATAGTTATTAACAAAGGTTAATAAACTTAAATATATTTGGTATTATATTCGTCTTTATAATATTAGTTTGATACGCAAAGCATCTTTTACACAAAGGTTGCCGCAATTAAATGAGACAAAATATATGAGAAGAAAAATCTTAATTTCAGTAGTAGCAATTCTAACTTTTGTTTTCAACGCCAAATCACAAGATACTCTTGTGTCGGCTTTTTTTGGACTTGATAATGCACTACCAAGTCTA
>WTIB01000330.1 GCA_011522905.1 Crocinitomicaceae bacterium
TAGGAAGAGAAGGAATTTCCTCTTTAATTTGATTTCCATCCTTCAAAAAAACAGGGTAAATCAAGTGCTCTACACCGAGATGAGTTTCCTGAACCATATCACGAATGGCCGCATTTTTTCTATTTCGTCTTGGACGTATATTCATGGGCTTACATTAACATTCCTCCACAAACATGAAGTGTTTGCCCTGTTACATAATCAGACATGTCAGAAGCTAAAAAAACCGTTGCATTAGCCACATCAATAGGACTCCCTCCTCTTTTCAAGGGAATTCCATTTCTCCACTCATCAACCACCTTTTCGTCCAATGCTTCAGTCATTTCCGTCTCAATGAATCCTGGTGCTATTGCGTTACATCTTATGTTTCTTGAACCTAGCTCGGCAGCCACTGATTTTGTAAATCCAATTAAACCTGCTTTTGATGCAGCATAGTTTGCCTGACCTGCATTACCTTTTACACCCACAACTGAGGACATATTCACAATAGATCCTTTTCTTGCTTTTAGCATAGGTCTCTGTACGGCTTTTGTCAAATTGAATGCAGACTTTAAATTGGTGTTGATTACTTCATCCCATTGTTCCTCTGACATTCTCATTAAAAGTGTGTCTCGCGTGATTCCTGCATTATTTACGAGGACATCTACTGTTCCGTATTCCGCAACTACATCATCAACCAATTTTTGAGCCTCGTCAAACTTTGATGCGTCAGAACGAAAACCTTTAACCGTTCCACCATTTGCTGATAATTCTTTTTCTAAGGCTTCTGCTTTTTCTTTTGAAGACAGATAGGTGAATACAACTGTTGCACCTTGATTTACGCATTCCTCTGCAATTGATTTACCAATACCCCGAGATGCACCGGTAATAATCACTACTTTATTCTCTAATAACTTCATAATTCGTTTTGAGAAACAAATGTAATGAATCCATTAAATATAATATTAGGATAGACTGTTGGTTGTTGATGTTCAATTCTTAAAAAAGGCATCTGAGATACCTTGATTAACGACATAATTTGATATATCTAACAGAATTACCCCAGTTTTACGATTGCTTTTTTTAGATGAGCCTACTTTATGAGGATTGGAAGAAAAGCTCTTTGGCATTTTGAACTCTTTCACATCCACAATAAATTTTATTTGTGAAGGAAGTCCATATTTTATTTGAGTGCCATATTTATAATTCACCTTTACTGTACCTGAGCTTCTGGTAGTAACTTCTGAAGCTATGATGATGTTGTTTACTGGATCAACCCAAAGCTTGGCCAAAATGATTTCGCTTGAGCTTTCGTTTGCTATCACGGTAAGCAGCTTAGTTTGCACATTGGCAATCAACTTTTCACCAGCCTCAACCACCATGTAATTGCTTTTATCCGAAAGAAAGACATTTACATCTGTAAAGCCTTGCTTTGGAAGTATTGCAATACTTTTGGAAACCACTTTAAATTTATCTTTCTTTTTGTAATAGATTTTTGCCTTAACAGGTAAGACTTTAATCATAGGAACATCTGCCTTCACCACTACAGTTGCACTGTAATCATTTACCTTATTGAATTGGTTTACCACTTTATCTAATAATTCTTGACCAGATGATTGAGCCATCATTTGACAGGTCGACAAGTAAAATCCCAGAATCAATAAATATCTCATACTATGTATTAATGTCTTTTTTATTAAATCGCCAAAGCGCAATCAAGGTAAACCCAATAATATGGACCACTAAAATAATTACACTATAAATAATATCACTGTTTGGAACAGGGATTTCAAATAGACTACGCCATGAAGCCATGTGTGTTGTTATCAAAAAGGGTTGGATTGCATCAAAAGTGGGCACATCTAAAGTTCCGATAATCGTAAACAATATGATTACGGCCATGGTGCTCACAATTGGCCCAATGGAGTTGTCTGAAAAAACAGAAAAGCAAATCGACATGGTTGCTATAGATAAAAGCGATAAATATGCCAAGCAAAATGCTAAACCGTACCTCCACATGATATCGGACTCAGGGATAATGACAAGTCCGTCACTGTTCAACACAATTAAATCACCAGTTCCAAACATCATCTGTCCAACGATCAGGGACAAAAAGGCAAGCCATAAGGTCAGAAAAAAGGTATATATCGCACCAGCCAAAAACTTCGACAACAGAAAACTACTCCGCTTGATAGGCTTCGTTCCCATCATTCTCAGTGTACCCATGGCTGCTTCCCCAGAAACCAAATCACCTGTAACCAGCGCCACCAATAAAGGAACATGAACTATAAGCATCTGTAGAATAATAAATGCGATTAAATTTCCATTAAGGATAAGTCCATTAAAGCTTAAGGTTTGTTCAAAGGAAGAGGTAACAAAAGAAATAAAGTTTTGACCATCTGCCTTCATTGCTAATAAAATAACAGCAATGAGAACAGTGAGTGCCAAAAAGCCTATATAGCTTCTTGGTTTTGCCAAAATCTTGATTAATTCATTGTATGTATTTCTCAGTAACACAACTTTTAATTTTGAACCATTTTAATAAAGTAATCCTCAAGCTTTCTTTTTTGTTCGATTGCAGAAATATTCAATTTCATTTTTACCATGAACGAATTGATCAATGGAATCAGCTGACGTGCAACCTCAAACTCTATTTCATTTCCTTTAATAGACAAACCTGTTATATCTGAAAACTCTTTTTCTAAAAGTTTTACAAAATTGTTAGGGTCATCTACTATAAATTTGACAATCATTTGACTGCTATTTAACAATTCATCAACATTTCCTTCAATGATTGATTTGCCCTTATTGATGATGACCAATCTGTTTGCTATCATTTCAATTTCCGACAATTGATGTGATGATAAGATGACCGTTTTACCTTGTTCCTTGCTTAATTTTTGAATCAGCTCACGAATATCGACAATCCCTTGTGGATCTAGACCCGTAGTCGGTTCGTCAAGGATAATTAAATCCGGCCCATGCATTAGGGCTTGAGCTATACCCAGTCTTTGTTTCATACCATGCGAAAAAGTCTTAAACTTTGACTTTTCTCGCCCCTCCAAACCAACAAATTGTATAATGTCTTCAATTTCGGATTTAGAAACTTTCTTTCCCGATATTCGAGCCATTATCTCAAGATTTTTATATGCTGAAAGATATTTGTAAAAATCTGGTTTTTCAATAATGGATCCAATATTGGACAATACTTCATGCCTGTTTTTGTGTAATGATTGCCCAAAAATTTCTATTTCCCCGCTATCTGGAGTAATCAAAGACAACATGCATCTGAGCGAGGTACTTTTACCCGCTCCATTCGGTCCTAAAAAGCCAAATACATCATTTTTGAAAACCGTAAAAGATACGTCTTCTAAGGCTTGAAATCCTTTAAAAGATTTATTCAAGTTTTTAACGGATACTACTGTTTCTGACATCGGAAAAAGAACAACTAAACTACTAAAAAGTTTTTCAAAATGAACGAATTGATTATTCAGGTGTACACGACAAAAAAAATATCAAATATGAAAAATTCAATCTTCTTAATTATGATGCTCATGGCATCCAACTTGCTTTTTGCAGAGGACAAAAAGACCAGAAAAGCTTCACTAATAGAGGCAACAGTCTACACAAATGGAGTACAGCTTAGGTCAAAGGCTTATTATACAGCTACAAATGGTATTAATGAAATTATCATTGAAGGTATTAGTGGCAATATTGACCCAAAAACCATTCAAGTTAGTGCAACAGGAAAAGTAGTGATTCTTGATAGTAAATACAGTCTATACTATCCCAAACTTTCTCATGAGGAAACTGCTGACGAGGTTAAAAAAGTGAGACTACAAATTTCAAAACTACAAGACTCCTTACTCTATTTGTCCTATGACATAAGTGATATTCAAGATGAAATAAATGTTTACACTGAAGCTAAAAACATTTTAAAAACGAATGGTGTCATGCGAAGTCAAGGAAAAGTAAATGATTCCATCGTTTTACTGAAAGAAGCTTTAGAATTGTACACCTTCAAAATGAACCAATTAAATAAAAAGCTGAGTGGTTTACGTAAAACCAAGAATGCAAAAATGAAAATTGATAAAAGAATGAATGAAAGGTTAAATCGATTGAAAAATCATCTTGGTAGTATTGGTAATCAAAACAACAATAACAAACCAATTCCAAGAATCACAGTTACACTTTCTGCCAACACCTCTACTTCTGGAAACATCTCATTTTCTTATTTGGCATCAGGTGCAGGATGGAGTCCACTATATGACATTAGAAGTGAATCGTCTCAAGGGAAAATATTCATGAACTACAAAGCCGAAGTATACCAAAATACAGGACTTGACTGGAAGAAGATCAAACTTAATATATCTACCAATAACCCTTATGCTAATAAAACCAAGCCAGAGCTAAATCCTTGGTATTTAAGCTATATTCAGTACAAAAAAGAATAT
>WTIB01000194.1:0-8716 GCA_011522905.1 Crocinitomicaceae bacterium
CTTCAATTAAGGAAATAACCTTAAATTTTGTATCAAGAACAGATATATCTACAAGTTGTACGGAAGTTGAGGGCTCTCCCCCGATGCTTGAGTGTGGAATTGGAAGTGCAGGTGGTAACGGTGCAGGAGCAATTGAACAAGTAATTTATCGTGGAGATGTAATGCTCCCAGGCACCCCTCCTAACGACGGATGGATTTTCACTTATGAGAATTTCTCAAGGAGTAATGCACTTACCAATATTCAAAATCCATCATCCTACGGAATTACCATTGCTGCAACCATGTTTCCTACTCCGAATAGTATAAATAATTCATGTACAGATTCTTCTCCTAAATTTCTGCAATCACCCTATTTCGTTACCTGTGCAGGATCAGAATATAGATATAACATGAACGCGGTAGATCCTGATTTAGATTCGTTACAATTCGATTTCGGTATACCCTACGACCATTTCCCAACTGGAAATTATGATCCACCAAACAATCCTATACCTGTTCCGTTTGAGACAAACTTTTCCTTTTCATCTCCGACTCCTGGAGTAGCAAATGATCCAAACAATGTTGAAGCCACTATCAATAATGCGACAGGTGAATTAATTTTTAATAGTTACACGACAGGGAATTACAATATCAAAATATTGGTAAAATCATACAGACAAGGTATTCAGGTTTCGCAGGTTGAAAGAGAAATACAAGTCGTTGTCCTACCCTGCTCAAGTGCCAATAATGCCCCAGTAATTACAGCTCCATTTGCTTCCAATTCATTTGAAACAAATATTATAGCTGGCGATTTGATTTCTTTTGATTTAATCGCAAATGATTTCGACTTACTTCAAGATGGATCTAATCAAAATGTAATCATAAGCGCTTCAGGACCCATGTTTGGCAATAATTACACCTCTGATCTAGGTTGTGATATTGAACCATGCGCAACATTAAATAACACACCACCTATTTCTGCATCTCAAGAGGCAGTTGCCTCATTTTCTTGGCAGACCACTTGTGATCATTTAATCAATCAATTTGGAGAGGCTGCCGATGTAATACCATATGATTTTGTCTTCAAGGTACAAGATAATTTTTGTCAAGTTCCAAAAATCACCTATGCCACTGTTCGAATTAATGTATACAATTCTGGGATTCTCGATGCCCCAAAAATCAATTGTATACAAACCGATGACAGTGACAACATTACTATATTTTGGAATCCAGTGTCAGACCCGAGTGGCTCTTTTGTAGAATATGGCATCTATTCAGTTCAAGATGGTCAAATTGCATCTATTCCAAACCTCGCCGCAAATAGCTATACAATAAACGGAATCACCACTGCTAATGATTATTATTTATCAGTATTATCTGGAATATGCGGAAATACCGAACGTTTTTCAGATACCGTTTCAAATATTTATTTAAGCCTAAACAATCCCGGTAATGGAACGGCCTTGCTCAGCTGGAATAATCCAAGTATTAATTATTCTTCTGAATTTAATCCATACACACACATTTACAGAGAGTTTCCTGTAGGTACACTTACATTGATTGATAGTGTTACATATGACGTAAATAACTATAAAGACACCATTGATATTTGTCAGGCTTATCTCAATTATCAAATAGTGATTCCAACATCAGAATGTGCGTTTACTTCCAATAAGGTAGGCGATGATTTTGAAGACATGCTCACACCTGATATTCCAAATATTCTATCTGTGGGAATTGATACAGTAACCAATAATATGCTGATTCAATGGAATGAAAATAATCAAAATGATACTTATGGTTATGTGATCTATACATTTGATGCGAATGGAATTCTTTACGAGCTTGACACCGTTTGGGGAATTTCAAACATTAACTATTCATATCCAGTCAATCTTAATGATGGGCCGTATTCGTATTCGGTTGCAGCATTTGATTCCTGTTCTACAAATACCGTCCCAGTTACGTTTCAAACATCAGCCAAAGCAAGTATTAATACCTCTATGACCTCATTAGCAGATGTATACATGTGTAGTCAAGAAGCAGATATATTTTGGACACCCTATATTGGAAGAGATGTAGATTTCTACGAAATATGGAGTTTAGTAAACGGCGAATGGAATCTTGAAGAAATTAGCCAAGATACAACGGTGAGAATACCTGTTTTGGGAAATCAAAATTATACGATATTCATTAATGCTGTTTTTTATGATGGGTATAATGCTTTCTCGAGCCCCACAAGCTTTTATGTTCCTACTCCAGGTCAGCCGGCATTTCATTATTTCAAACTTGCTACTGTAAATGGAGAAAACATTGAGCTCTATGATTACGTTGATGAGTCCGTTGGAATTACTGAAATCATATTTCAACGCAGAAACTTAAGTGGTGCCTATGAAGAAATAGGTCGAAGCGATGCAAATAGTAATATCGTTTATTTTCTTGATGAAGAGTCAAATCCAACTTACCAAGCATGGGAGTATCGTACAAAATATATTGACAGCTGTGGAACTGAAGGCACATTTGCCAATACAAATAAAACCATCTATTTAGAGGGATCAGCTGAAGATTATGACCTGATTAATACCCTAAATTGGTCAGCTTACGAAGGCTTTGATGGCGGCATATTGGAATACCATATTTACAGATCTATTAATGGTGTTTATGATCCAAATCCAATAGTGATTTTAGACCAATCGGAGCTGAGTTATATCGATGATGTCAATGGTTTAGGGTCAGAAGGGAAAATCTGTTACCGCGTTGAAGCCGTGGAAGCATTTAATACCTATAATTTTTCTGAGATTAGTTCCTCCAACGAGCTCTGTTTAACTTATAGTCCAAAAATTTATATTCCTAATGCCTTTACACCCAATGGATTCAATCCGATATTCAAACCCGTGGTTTCAAATATTAATTTCTCCACCTATCACCTTTCGATCATTGACCGTTGGGGACAATTGGTATTTGAATCTTTTGATAAGGACGAAGGTTGGGATGGCACAATACAATCTAATGGAAAAAAAGCAACGAACGATGTATACGTATATATCTTTGAGGCCCAAGACGAAAATGGAATTGTGCTGGTAAGAAAAGGATTTGTCTCTTTAATTGACTAAATGGCTAAGAAATATTTAATCATTCAAACTGCTTTTATAGGAGATGTAATTCTTGCTACTCCTGTAATTGAATCTTTGAAAAAACACAATCCTGAAATACGAATTGATGTCCTTGTTAAAAAAGAAAACAGCTCAGTTTTGGATGGAAACAAAAGCATTAACAAGGTTTTTACTTTAGACAAATCAAAGAAATTAAAATCAATTTTTTCTCTTATTCAAACTTTTCGAAGTATAAGATATGATTGCATTATTAATCTGCATCGATTCGCTTCGTCAGGAATAATATGCGCCTTGAGTGGAGGAAAAGAAACAAGGGGCTTCAGTAAAAATCCGCTTTCGATATTTTATTCAAAAAAAATAAAGCATATAATTCAAGACGGTATACATGAGGTAGATCGCAACCTATCCCTTATCGATGATATTGTTGCCGAATCGATTCGAAAACCCCATATTGATATTTCTGATGAAGTACGACAAAGTATCTCAAGTTATCAATCAAAAAAATATTACTGCTTGGCTCCTGCTTCAGTTTGGAAAACAAAAGAGGCACCTCTGAGCATTTGGAGCAAATTAATTGAACAACTCAATGGACCTGAAGAATCACATATTTTTCTTATTGGAGGACCTAAGGATTTTGAAAAAAGCGAAGCGCTTAAGAAGAGCTCTAAGCACAAGAACATTATTAATTTATGCGGAAAACTTAGCCTAATTCAATCCGCAGCATTAATGCAAAATGCAGTAAGAAATTATGTAAATGATTCCGCTCCTCTTCATTTGGCATCTGCTTTAAATGCACCAGTAAGCGTATTTTACTGTTCTACTTCACCAAAATTTGGTTTTGGTCCCTTATCGGAGGATTCTAAAGTTATCGAGGTAAAAAACCTAGACTGCAAACCATGTGGATTACATGGGCATCGCTCTTGTCCAAAAGGTCATTTTAAATGTGGAAATGAACTGAAATTAGGATAAAACCTCTTTCACTTTGTCAGCTGCCTCTTGAAGCAAAACCGCTGAATGAACATTCAAACCAGACTCGTCAATTAGCTTCTTCGCCTCTACAGCATTCGTTCCTTGTAATCTCACAATTATTGGAACAGGAATTTCTCCCATATTTTTATATGCATCCACTACTCCCTGAGCAACCCGATCGCATCGAACAATTCCTCCAAAAATATTAATGAGAATTGCTTTTACATTTGGGTCCTTTAAAATGATATGGAATGCTTTTTCAACGCGTTCAGCATTAGCAGTACCACCAACATCTAAAAAGTTTGCAGGGTTACCTCCCGAAAGCTTAATGATATCCATTGTTGCCATCGCAAGACCAGCTCCATTAACCATACAACCTACATTTCCATCAAGCTTAACAAAGTTAAGACCAACCTCATCAGCTTCAACCTCAGTTGGATCCTCTTCTGATTTATCTCTCATTGCCGCATAGTCCGGATGTCTAAACAAACCATTACCATCTAAGGTAACCTTTGAATCCACCGCTATGATTTTATCGTCTGCTGTTTTAAATAAAGGATTAATTTCAAACATAGATGCATCAATACCAACATATGCCTTGTATAAAGAATTCACAAATCGAACCATTTCTTTGAAGGCATTACCCGACAACCCTAAATTGAAAGCTATTTTGCGCGCTTGAAAGGCCTGAAGTCCTAAATGAGGATCAATAAACTCTTTAAATATCTTTTCGGGTGTATGTTCTGCTACATGTTCAATGTCCATCCCACCTTCTGTAGAATATATGATTACGTTTTTACCTGAATCTCTATCTAACAAAACAGACATATAAAATTCTTGTATTTCAGAAGGTCCAGGATAGTAAACATCTTGAGCAATTAATACCTTGTTTACCTTCTTCCCAACACCATTGGTTTGAAGCGTCTCCAAATGACCACCTAAAATACCTTTCACTTTATCTTCAACCTCATCGATTCCTTTGGCAATTACAACGCCGTGAGAACCTGTTTCTTGAACTGTTCCTTTTCCTCTACCCCCTGCATGAATCTGAGCTTTAACAACAAACCAGCTGGTTCCCGTTTCTTTATTCAATTTTTCAGCAGCTGAAACTGCATCTTCCACTTTGTCAATAACAACTCCTTCTTGGATAGCTACGCCGAAGCTTTTCAATATCGATTTTCCTTGGTATTCGTGTAAATTCATTGTTTCCGATTTGTTGGCAAAATTAATTCTTTTGTGTAAATATGCTTCCTAAATCTGACTTTTTATCAGTTTAATTGATTCTTCCAGGATTCCGTAATTTTCTTAGATTCAAAATCTTTATTCTTTCGATCAATTAAGTCGCTCCAAATTTGATTTAAGGAGCCCAATAGTGCGTCAGATACATCCTTCATAGAGGAAGGAATGTCATTGGAGTTTGGCACGTGGGTTTTGATAAAATTTGTATCGAAGTCTCCACTCCTAAATGCCTCATGATTTAATACAAAAAGACCAAAATCCAATGTTGTTTTTACACCAGCTATTTGATATTCATTTACCGCATCAATACATTTTTGAATGCACTCATCTCTATTCTCTGCCCATACAACAAGCTTAGCAATCATTGGATCATAATAAATTGGAATATCCATACCCTCCTCAAATGCATCATCCACTCTAATGCCAGGGCCCTCTGGTCTAACATATTTATTTAACCTTCCGATATCAGGGACGAATCCATTAAGTGAATCCTCGGCATATACCCTGATTTCAATAGCATGACCATTAATTTTTAGCTCATCCTGAGATTTAGGTAGTTTTTCTCCCCTAGCAATTCTAATTTGCCATTCCACCAAATCCAAACCAGTAATTTCTTCAGTTACCGGATGCTCTACTTGCAGTCTTGTATTCATCTCTAAAAAATAGAAATTCAAATCTGCATCCATCAGGAACTCAACCGTTCCTGCTCCCTCATATTCACAAGATCGACAAACAGAAATAGCCGCTTCTCCCATTTTAGCCCGTAGCGATTCACTCAATATCGAGCTCGGTGCTTCTTCAACCACTTTTTGATGTCTTCTTTGTATAGAGCATTCTCTTTCAAATAAATAGACCACATTTCCAAATTGGTCGGCGAAAACTTGAATTTCTATATGTCTCGGCTTTTCAACAAACTTTTCAATAAAAACAGCATCGTTCCCAAAAGAAGACCTGGCTTCATTTTGGGCCATTTGCATTTGTTCTTCAAATTCTTCCTCGGCATTCACCAAACGCATTCCTTTTCCTCCTCCACCTGCAGAAGCCTTAATTAAAATTGGATATTTAATTTCTTTCGCAATAGCTTTGGCTTTCTGAATATCTGAAATGGCCTCGTCAACTCCTGGAACCAATGGTACATTAAAGGATTTAACAGCCTGCTTTGCCTTTAACTTGTCACCCATGACATCCATTGAAGCTGCAGAGGGTCCAATTAATTTGACGCCTATTGCCTTTAGTTTATTTGCAAATTCTGCATTCTCAGATAAAAAGCCGTAACCAGGGTGAACACCATCGATTTTTTCGCTTTTGCAAATCTCGATGATTCGATCCTGACGTAGGTAACTTTCGGACGATGGACTCTCACCCACGTAAAATGCTTGGTCTGCCTCCAAGACATGAGGCGCCTCTTTATCTGCATCTGAATATATAGCGATGCTCTTTATATTCATTTTTTTGAGTGTTCGTATCACTCTTCGTGCAATCTCTCCCCTATTAGCTATTAGTACTTTTTTCATTACTGCAATTTAAAATTATTCTATTCTTGTTTGTTTCTTTTTACTCTTAATTGGGTATCTTTTTTTATTCTTCGGCCTGAAAATATCAAAAAAGTATTGTAAAAGCTTAAAATCCTTGGCATTATTGAAGTCCTCATGATATGAAATACCTGCTCCCTGTGTAAATGCTCCTGCATTCTCATTCAGTGTGTTTGAATTGGACTGATTAAAAGCAGTCGCCCTAAAAGTACCAGATTGATTAATTAAATATTCTACAAAGATGTCACCTATGAAACCAGCTTTGTATCCGTTTTCTTGCTCCTGAGCATTAAAATCTGCTCGATTTTCAATTCCAAAGCTACCCGAAATGATCAGTCTATCCTCTAAAAAGGATTTGGACACTCCAAATTCTAATGAATTTTCTCCCAGCACCTCATCTAATGCCGTATTTACATTTAAGTCATAGTTTTGAGAAACCTGTCCCAACAATGCATTAATTTGAGATTCTGCAACATCAATAGCCGCAGAACCACCAGCAGTAATTGTTCCTTTCAAGGGTTGAAATTTTCTCAATAGCAATAAGGAAAAAAACTGTCTGCTAAGTTCATCGTCATCATTCACCACACGTTCAATCAGACCTTTTCCTGTCTCAGGTGCATTTGGAGATTTAATATCAAATGATATTTCTGGTTTGAGTAGCGTTTCTCCAAGATTCAAATAACATATAACGTCTTGATTTGTTAAGGAATTATCAATTTGCTCAGGGCTGAGATCTACCAATGACACCTTTTTCATTTTAAAAGATGTAATTAAGTCAATATTTGCATCATAAGGGTTTCCAGTCCAGGTCAAAGATGACCCAGGTTCAATATTAAAATCCTGCTTAATTATACCCATTGCAAAGTTATACTTGCTGTTTCCTGAAATTTCATAATTACCTGTTAGATTCACCTCGTTGTATTGATCTAAAGTGATATTCAAATCACCAGTACCAGTCGCCACAATCTGATCGCCGACATCAGGGTCAAAAATAATTTTCACATCAGCATTTGGTTTTACCTTAAAATTTAGATCCAAATCCAATCCCGTCAAATCAACCTTATTTTCATCAATAGATTCATTTAGGCCCTCATTAACGAAACTCACAAAATCAAAATCTTCCTCAATCTCTGAAATGCCGTACATTGGGAAATTAATCTTGGTTCCTTCACTTGTTTCAACATCGAGAGTAATCGACATATTATTCGCATATCCTGAGATATTAGCAGTTCCCCGACCATATGCTTTTCCGTAGTAAATATCCCCATCTTTATGTTCTGTATTCAAGACCAAAAATTGAGTTAAAGGTTTTACGTTCGGCTGTTGGGTGGTGTAATCATCCTCAAAATTGACCTGAACATCGAAATTCCAATCCTGAAAATTCTCATGAAAAATAGATCCTATTACAGAGCCAGTGTTCCCCTCTTCGTCTTTGAGTGGAACAGCATTAAGAGCAAATAGATCTTCATACACTTCAATTTTACCATTTAAATAATATTTGACACCAAGCATCTCGATTTTTGCTTGCGCATCACTTACCATAAGGTTGCCATTTAATTGTGGTTTCATTACATCCCCATCTAAGCTAATTCGACCATTTAATTTCCCTCCAATTTCACTAATATCTTCAGGGTCTGTGAATGCATTAACAAACGAAATATCGGTATCATCAAAATCCAAATAAAGATCCAAGGAATCTGATTCCAATAAATAGTTTCCTGAAAAATTGAAGGTTTGAATGTTATTCACATCTAATTCACCTAAAAGCTCTAATCCATTTATTGTATTATCATAATTGGTTTGGACCAGTATGTCCCCAATTTCATGTTCATCAACATACAATTCAGACAATAATAGATCCCCCATATACTTCAAATTTGTGTA
>WTIB01000194.1:8816-11535 GCA_011522905.1 Crocinitomicaceae bacterium
TATAAATTCAATTTGATTAAATGTCAAAGAGTCATTATATGCTATATAATCCACGATGTAATCGCAAAATATACTGTCATTACTTATACTTTGCGTTCCGTATATATCACTGATTACCATATTATTATATGAAATATACGGTGAACGAAACACAATGTCTAGATACTCATTCTTTGAATTGTATTTTCCTCTCAGACCGGTTTCATTTTGAATGATCAATTCAGGTGCAAACATGCGCAAGATACCTGCCATATCTTTTGTGAGTACATTAAAAGTGATGTCATTATATGTCTTGCGTTTTTTCTTATTGCTTGATTCTTTACTACCCACCTTTATTGTAGGAAATACCTTTGCCAAGTCATCAGTAAAATCAGCAATTAAATTACTCCAATCAAATAATCCATTCACTTCAAAATCAATAATATCACTATTCAAGGTGTAATGTTCATTTTCAGGACTATTCATAATGGAGATTGTAGCCTTTGGTATCTGTAAAGAATCTTTTCCTTTGTAAAACTCAATATTCGAAGACACAAGTTGTCCTTCCAGCACTGATGGACTTGTTTCGTCAATCTCTATATCTAGTGAGGCAGAAATAATAGAAGTATCAGAGCTTATGTTTAAAGCATCTAAGTTTATCCTTTCGATATTCACTTCTCCAATATATTTATGTTTTTTACCGAGATATAATTCACAAGACATGTCCAAATTCACATTTTCATCATTGATCAAAATACCTGTTTTCAGAATGTCATTCTTATATGACCCTTCCAATATCTCTATTTGAGAAACATCGTATCCATTAAAACCAAAATTGGAAATATCTGAATTTTCTATTTTAAAAGATACATCACCATCAGTTGAAATTTCAATAATCGGTTCGATACTTCCACTTAAGTTCCCAAGTAAATCCTCATTCAAAAATCTACCTAATTGAAATTCGTTTATTAAAAGCTTCCCATCATGGTTTTCAGAAGGAAAGATTTTCACCATATCTGAATCCCTATATAAACGCATTGCATCTGTCAAATGAAGCTCCCCTAATTCAGATTTTAATTCATCAAATTGAAAATCAAATTCCTTATCAGAACCCATAATGGTTAAATCTGATAGCGACAAGAATTTATTCATTTCAAGCGATTGGGCCATCTTCAGCGGAGCCATACTATCCGGCAATTTTACTTGATTCAAATCATCTAGATCAATATAAACTTGAGAAAAATATTGAGTGAGAAATTGATTCGCCGTATCTGAGAAGTCAGGCAATTCGAAATCACCTTTAATATAGGATGAGCTACCAAAAGCTAAAAAAACATCATTCATTTTGAGCCCATTAATAGCATCTTTAATCCTTCCCTTCGCAGCTATCAATTCATTCATTCCTTTAAGTTCATCAACAAAAAAAGAGACGTCCTTTAATGAAACAACTGAGCTATCTATATTGGCATCGAAATTCACCTGATCCTTAAAAGCATTAAAATCATCCCAGGTATCAAAATCTAAAGAAAAATAGTCAGCCAAAATATGAGAACTGCCCATATTAAAATTTAACTCGTCTAGCTGAATCTTTCCTTCGTTAATAAATACAATAGAAGAAAAATCCTTCAATTCAAGTCCTGATTTCTCTGAACACGAAATATGACCTATATCAAAGGTGTAAGCATCATCTTGGATTTTAAAGTTGCCTATATTTAAATTTAAATTGGTGATGCCGATGTGATTGTAATCAATACCAAAATCTTTCTTGGGAATTCTGTAATCATCATAGTTAAAATCAACATTATTTAGCTCAACATTATCAATTCCGAAAATGGTCGGTTCAGAATCTGGATCTTTGTCCTGTTCAAAGTAATCTGCAATAAACTGAAAGTTATATTCTCCCGATACAGAATGGCGCGAAATATTAACTTCTCCATTACTTAATTTGGCCTTTTTAATGTTTAGAGGATCTTTAAATAATGCAAATTGATTCAAGGTAACATGAATCTCATTCATGTCAAAAAGCACTTTATTTTGTTTGTCTTTTACATGAAATTCTTTTAACAAAACCTGATTGAAAAAAATGATCTCAACAGCTTCAATTCTAATCTCCGTCTGAAGTTCATTAGATAAATAAAGGGCTGTTTTTTTTGCTATATACGTTTGGACAGGGTAAGTTCTAATGGCAAATGCAAGAAGTAAGAATAAAATCAGGATCCATTCTGCAGATATTCCGGCACATCGACCTATTATTTTAAGTAACTTTGACATCCTAGATTAATTACAAAAATAAGAATCTTTTGAGTGTAAAACACAGTATTATTCTTGGTATAGAATCCTCTTGTGACGATACCTCTGCGGCAATTCTTGTCGGTAACAAAATCGTTTCTAACTGTATTGCCAATCAAAAAATACACCAAAAATATGGAGGAGTTGTCCCGGAATTGGCAAGTCGCGCGCATCAAGAGAATATCATTCCTGTTGTTAAAGAAGCCCTGTCTATAGCTAATATTTCCATTAAAGAAATTGATGCAATTGCATGTACGCGAGGTCCTGGACTCATGGGCTCATTAGTTGTAGGTGTATCATTTGCAAAATCACTCGCTCTTTCTCTTAACGTTCCAATCATTGAAGTAAATCATATGAAGGCACATATTTTGGCGCACTTCATTCATGATGAGAATAAAGAAATGCCAAAATTTCCATTTTTATGTTTGACCGTTTCGGGAGGGCACACCCA
>WTIB01000194.1:11635-13044 GCA_011522905.1 Crocinitomicaceae bacterium
GATTGGAAGAAAGAAGATGAAAACTTTATCGAAAAAAACTTTAATGACCTTTGTGCTTCGATAAGAAAAACCATCGTTGATATTCTCATGCAAAAGTTAGAAGCCGCATCTGAAAAAACAGGAATCAAAGAGATTGCTATTGCAGGTGGTGTCTCTGCGAATTCAGAATTGCGTCAAAAGCTAATGGAAAAACAAAAATTGGGTTGGTCTGTCCATATACCCAAATTTGAATACTGTACCGACAATGCTGCAATGATTGCTATGGCGGGAAAATTTTCTTTTGACAATGAAGATTTTTCTGATCAACATATATCAGCAGACCCCAGATTACCTTGGTGAAAAAGGTAAATTTTCATTGTTATTCAAGAAATTATACTATTTTAGTAGATACAAAAATTTAATCTCATGGAGACATTGCTTGTTGAAAAAGAAACCATTCCTTCATTGACCTTTAATGACAAATCGAAGGTCAAACAACATCCAAATCTCCGCAAGCAAATTGATAAAGCAACCATTTTAGGAAACACGCATAGAAGAAAAGTTTCTATAGTGTTTCAAGACGACATTGGAATGAAGAGGGTTGATACTACAATTTGGGCTTCCGGATCAAAATTTGTCTGTCTTAAAGGAGGCGTCTGGATACCAATCAATAGACTCAAAGAAATTCTAGTTTAAAAACATGCTAAAAATATTTTTTGCCCTTCTAATGTTAGGAGCAAGTATTTGTTTTGGTCAAAATCACGTAACCTGGGAATTGGGTTTTGATTATGAAGGAAGTATCATACAAGTAAAAGGGGAAATTGAAGAAGGGTGGCATTTATACTCTCTACTGACTCCACTAGATGCTGGTCCAATTCCTGTCGAAATAAATACAAAAAAGTCAAAACGATTTAAAACGAAAGGTACATTTGTTGAAAAATATAAGGCCTCGAAAATTTTTGATGTGAATTTTGATGCTGATGTTTATATCTTTGAAAAAAATTATTTGGCAGAACAACAAATAAAGTTGAAAAAGAATAGTTCCTTAAATGAAACAATAATTGACACAACAGTTACATATATGATTTGCAATGATGAGAGGTGTCTGCCTCCCATTGATAAAAAACTCTCCATTAAATTGAATTCAGATGACTAAATTTCTTTCTCTTTGTCTAATTGTACTTTTCTCATTATCTGTTAATGATGCTTATTCTCAAATGCAAAACCCTGAGGACAAGGTGCGTTCAAATATCAGATTAGAACAAAATGATTGCGATTTATCCATCATTGTCGATGTAGATATTGAAGAAGGCTGGCATATTAATTCACATGTTTTACCCGAGGGCTCTTTTTCTATCCCTACAAATATTCGATTAGAGAAAAGTAAAAATTATACGGCTTCAAAATTCATTGAGCCAAAGCCCATTTTA
>WTIB01000194.1:13144-16267 GCA_011522905.1 Crocinitomicaceae bacterium
GCTGGTGTGAGAAATGCCATTTTCTACGGAATTTCCATTATTTTAATTTATGTCATTTTAGGTACGATTGTCACGAGTATTTTTGGTTATGATGCGCTAAATGCACTATCCACTGATGTGACATTCAATCTCATATTTTTTCTTTTATTGGTCGTTTTTGCCATTTCTTTTATGGGGGCATTCGAAATCAGACTGCCAAGTTCATGGCTAAATAAAGCAGATCAAGCCTCTGACAAAGGCGGCATTATTGGGATTTTCTTCATGGCATTAGCTCTTGCTTTAGTTTCTTTCTCATGTACTGGACCAATTGTAGGTACTTTATTGGTGGAATCGGCTACAATTGGTGGAATGGCACCATTTATTGGAATGTTTGGTTTTTCATTAGCACTTGCTTTACCATTTTCATTATTTGCTGCATTTCCTGGATGGATGAATTCATTGCCAAAATCTGGAGGCTGGTTAAATACGGTAAAAGTCGTTTTGGGATTCTTAGAACTTGCATTCGCATTTAAATTCCTTTCAAATGCGGATTTAGTCGTGGATGCTCACTTGCTTGAAAGAGAACTTTTTATTGCGATTTGGATTGGTATCTTTTTAACCCTTTCCATTTATTTGTT
Source organism: Crocinitomicaceae bacterium (assembly GCA_011522905.1). Lineage (GTDB taxonomy): Bacteria > Bacteroidota > Bacteroidia > Flavobacteriales_D > Crocinitomicaceae > UBA952. The sequence goes on from WTIB01000194.1 coordinate 13,762, forward strand.
TGGCTTTATACAATTACCTCACGACAGTCCTGTCGAACGTATTTCAGTGGGTCGATCACTGCTTGGTATTAGCTCTTTGATTTTTGTCATCTATTTGTTGCCTGGAATGTGGGGTGCTCCATTGAATCTAATTAGTGGATTCCCTCCCCCTACAACTTATGCAGAATCTCCATTTGGAGTTGGCGGAGGCGGAGATGCAGGTAGTGCATATATAGCCGGTGAAGATACGCATCCTGGACCTCATAAACTTCCTCTTTTTGATGACTTTGATAAAGCTTTGGCTTATTCCAAAAAAGTGGGTAAGCCTCTATTTATAGACTTCACAGGTAAAGCTTGTGTAAACTGTCGTAAAATGGAAAATACAGTATGGGGCAAACCTGGTGTGATAGAAAAACTTAGGAATGATGTAGTCATTGTTTCTTTATATGTTGATGATAAAAAGGAATTGCCTAAGAAAGAACACAAAACTGTTGAATATGCACCTGGGAAATTCAAAAAAATAACTCAGGTTGGTCATAAATGGTCTTACTTTCAGCAATCGCGTTACAAAACGAACACACAGCCATATTATAGAATGCTGGGACCAAATGGTGAGGATTTATCAAATGGATCCGCCGATTATGAGCATCACGGAACAGCTAAGAAATTTCAGAAATGGCTTGAAGCAGGTTTAGAAGCTTATAAAAAGATCAAGTAAAACCCGGCGACAAATGAAATTATGTATTGCCGAGAAACCCAGTGTTGCCAAAGATTTGGCTTCAATTTTGGGTGCAAATGCAAGACATGATGGATACTTTGAAGGAAATGGATATTTTGTTTCTTGGACTTTTGGACACCTTTGTACATTAAAAGAGCCTCAGGATTACAAAGAACATTGGAAATATTGGAAAATTGAGGACCTACCTATTATACCAGACAGCTTTGGTATTAAACTCAAAAAAAACCAGGGCATAGAAAATCAATTTAATGTCATCTCAGCGCTCGTCAATAAAGCAAGTGAGGTCATTAATTGCGGGGATGCTGGACAAGAGGGAGAGCTCATTCAGAGATGGGTGCTTCTCAAGGCAAACTGTAAAGTTCCGGTAAAAAGATTATGGATTTCGTCATTAACGGAAGAAGCCATAAAAAATGGCTTTAAATCTCTTCAGGATGCTTCAAAATACGACAATTTATTTGCTGCAGGGAATTCAAGAGCCATTGGTGATTGGGTCCTTGGAATTAATGGAACAAGGCTATACACCAAAAAATTTGGCAAGAATAAAACAACGCTTTCTGTGGGTAGAGTGCAAACACCAACCTTGGCAATGATTGTCAAACGCCATCATGAAATAGCAGGTTTCAAAGTAGAAAAATTTTGGGAACTTAGAACGGTCTACCGAAAAACAGAATTCTCTTGTCAAATCGAACGATTAAACACAAAAAAAAGAGCAGAAGAAGGTGTTTCTTACCTTAATAATAAACCCTTTAAAATAATTTCATACGAACAAAAGGAAGGAAAAGAAGGAAACCCAAGATTATATGACCTCACTTCATTACAGGTCGATGCCAATAAAAAATTTGGGTACTCAGCAGAAGACACCTTAAAAACAGTTCAAAATTTATATGAAAAAAAATTAGTGAGTTATCCACGTGTGGATACCACATATTTATCTGAGGATCTTCATGCTAAAGTGCCGGGAATACTTAGCAAACTAAAAAACTATGGAAGTTTGACAGAATCAATACTCGCCACACCTATCAAAAAAAGCAAAAGTATCTTCAATAATAAAAAAATAACCGATCATCATGCCATCATTCCAACTGGAGAAATTGCTCAAGGTCTTCAAGGTAGTGAACTTTCCATTTACGACTTGATTTGCAGGCGTTTTATCGCTGTATTTTATCCTCCGTGTATTGTTTCAAATACAACAGTAATGGGAAAAGTTGATCAACTTGATTTTAAAACAACCGGTAAACAAATAATTGAACCGGGTTGGAGAAAGGTCTACTCTGAGAATGATTCAAAAGATACAAAAGAGCCTAGTGATAAAGTGCTACCTCTTTTTGAAAAAGGAGAAGAAGGTCCTCACCAACCATTCTTTCATGAGGGTAAAACTAGTCCTCCAAAACAATATACAGAGGCCACCTTGTTGAGGTCAATGGAGACCGCTGGAAAGTTTGTGGAGGATGAGGAAATGAGAGAAGTGATGAAGGAAAATGGAATAGGCCGTCCTTCTACAAGGGCAAATATCATTGAAACCTTATTCAAAAGAAATTATATCGAAAGAAAAAAGAAAAATATTCAAGCTACCCCACTCGGTATAGAACTTATTTCGACGATTCAAAATGATCTGCTCAAAAGTCCAGAATTAACAGGGCAATGGGAGTATAAGCTTCGTCAAATTGAAAAAGGAACGTTTACCGCTCACGAGTTCAAATCAGAATTGTATCAAATGATTCGTCAACTGACGGATGAAGTGATCTTTGGAAAAAGGTAAATCCTAAAGCTTTTTGTAATGATAGGTCG
>WTIB01000172.1:0-1165 GCA_011522905.1 Crocinitomicaceae bacterium
CCTCTAGAACACCAGAAATATTTTTAATCTCATCCACTAAATCAGCAACAATTAAAAACGTCATTTGCTCAGTTTCTTTTGTGGCAGTTTTCTCTTTGTACCTTATTACATTTTGCAGTATTACTATTTCTTTATTCACCCCCTGACGAATCATTCCTTCTTTTAAATGATTAGATACGCTAGTAACAACTTTACATTTATTGATTCGACTTAAAATGAACTTCTTCATCAAAAATGATTGCCTTTCAAAATTTCCATTTACATAGCCCGACCAATGTTCTGAAAGTACAATAGGTTTATTTGGAAAATATTTATGAGCCATCCACAAATTGCGACCAGCAACATGGCAATGGACCAAGTCTGGAGCAAATCCTATTTTTCTCAATTCATTGATTGCTATTTTGGAAGCTTTGATAAATCGAAGCAAATTAAGTGCTCTAAACTTACTTTTGGGGTATGAAATTCTAGTTACTCCAGAATTAGATTCAATTTTTATCTGATGAATATTTGGATCAGCAAAAAATTCAAGTGAGTGGATCTCATTTCTTTTGCTAGATAGCGATATATGCTCTTGAATAAAATTACCAAGCTGAATATCATTCTCATTTGGCACCCATAAAGGCAGATGTAATATTTTCAATAAATACTAAACTATATTGTTATTAAATATATTAACTATTTCAGTTATTGCATAATCAATATCCTGCATTGTCGTATAGCGAGAAAAGGAAAAACGAACATTAGGGCGATTCATATCAGCATCAATACCTTCTAACACATGAGAACCTTTGTTAGAGCCAGATGAACATGCACTACCCCCACTGGCTGCAATACCCTTCAGATCTAGAGTGAAAAGTAACATGGATGCCTTTTCGGTTTTAGGGAAACAAACATTTAATACTGTGTATAAAGAATTTTCTCTTTCTATTTCACCATGAAAATAGATATCATCAAAGTGGCTTTTCAGTTGACTAATCATATGACTCTTCAAATTCCAAACATGATCTTGATGTGCTTTTAAATCTGAATAAGCCAAATCCATCGCTTTGGATAAACCGACTATACCATATATATTTTCAGTTCCTCCGCGATACCCCCTCTCCTGCGATCCCCCATGAATCATAGGAACCAATTTTGTTTTCGCATTAGAATATAAAAAACCAAT
>WTIB01000172.1:1265-4355 GCA_011522905.1 Crocinitomicaceae bacterium
CCCCATGAATCATAGGAACCAATTTTGTTTTCGCATTAGAATATAAAAAACCAATGCCCTTTGGACCATGAAATTTATGAGCTGCACAGGTCAAAAAATCTATATCAAGTTCCTTTAAGTCAAATGTATAATGCCCCATAGTTTGTACCGTATCTGAATGAAAATAGGCCTTATAATTTCTACATATTTTTGAAACCTCAGCTAAAGGCAATAAAGTACCTATTTCGTTATTGGCATGCATCAATGAAACCAATGTTGGAAGGGGATCTTTTAGTAAAGACTCAAGGTGTTTTAAATCCACATTACCTTTTTTGCAAATATTGACGTAATCAACCTGAACATTATATTCCTCACAAAGATGAGATGCTGTATGACCAACAGCATGGTGCTCAATTTTCGTGGTGATTATTCTCTTCACACCCAATTCGGTAACGGCAGATAGCAAGGCCATATTATCGGCCTCTGTTCCACCTGAGGTAAAAATAATCTCAGAGGAACTGCAATTCAGGTAATTCGCAATATTTCTTCTTGATTTTTCAATCAAAGCTTTGGCATTACGACCAAAATAGTGGCTCGAAGAAGGATTTCCAAAATTACTTTGAATAACAGGAGCCATGGCCTCATAAACTTCTTGAGCCAATGGCGTTGTTGCCGCGTTATCGAGATACACTTTCATTTAAAAATCTTTTGGCGAAGATAAGAAATTTACAAATCGATATTTATTTCGAACAAATATCTCCGTACAAATCAAAATGATCTGCACTTTTAATATGGATGTTTTCAAAATCTCCTATCCGCACATAATTCCCTTCCTTTTTTAATAATACTTCATTATCTACATCTGGTGAGTCAAACTCACTACGACCAATAAAATAAGCACCTTCAACTCGGTCAAAAAGAACTTTTAGCGTTTTACCTATTTTTTTCTGATTTAATTCATGACTAATCCCTGATTGCAAATCCATTATCAAATCGGACCTTTCTTTTTTAATTTTTTGTGGGACATCATCCTCAAAATTAAAAGCATGTGTGTTCTCTTCATGAGAATATGAGAATATGCCAAGCCGATCAAATCTACTGCGCTCCACCCAATCATACATTTCTTGAAAATCAGCTTCAGTTTCACCAGGATAACCGGCAATTAGTGTGGTTCGTAAAGCTATTCCAGGAACTTCATCCCGAATATGCGCAATAAGCTCCTCTGTTTTTTCTCGGGTAATCCCTCTCCTCATTGCCTTCAAGATTTTTGTCGATCCATGCTGAAGTGGCATATCCAGGTAATTACAAATCTTTGGATTATTTTTCATTACGTTCAGCACATCCATAGGAAATCCTGAAGGAAATGCATAATGAAGACGAATCCATTCAATACCTTCAACTAAGCAGAGCTGCTCAAGTAAATTTGCCAAAGCCCTTTTTTTATATAAATCTAGACCATAGTAAGTTAAATCCTGAGCAATAAGCATAAGCTCTTTTACTCCTTTTGCCGCTAATAACTTTGCTTGATGAAGCAACTCCTCAATTGGTGTCGAAACATGCTTACCTCGCATCAAAGGAATGGCGCAAAAAGAGCAAGGTCGATCACAACCTTCAGCAATTTTAAAGTATGCATAATGACTTGGCGTACTTAATAACCTTTCACCAACCAATTCGTGCTTATAATCAGCCTTTAGTGTTTTCAGTAATCTAGGCAGCTCTCTCGTTCCAAAAAAGGCATCAACTTCAGGTATTTCACTTTCGAGATCAGACTTGTACCTTTCTGATAAGCAACCTGTAACATAGACCTTGCCTACATCACCATCCTTTTTTGCTTCTGCATAGCGAATAATGGTATCAATTGATTCCTGTTTTGCATTATCAATAAAGCCACATGTATTTATGATAACTACCTCGGCATCATCTTCAGTTGACTCGTGAGTGACGTCAAATTTATTAGCCTTAAGCTGAGCCATCATAACTTCGGAATCAAAAGTATTTTTTGAGCAACCTAGTGTTACAACATTTATTTTATTTTTCTTGAGGGTTTTTGTCTTCATCGTATTGTTGCAAAATTAAGCTACTTTCGCATATAAGTATGATGTTTAAGAAATTTACTTTAATTTTTTGCTGTTTATTTTTTCTATTCAGTTGCCGGAATACAACCGTGATTGATCCTTACTTCTTTCAAAATGGCATGGAGGAAATTGACATGAAAGCCAAACTTGCGCCTTTCAAACCTAATGGAAAAACATTTCGAGTGATTGATGCATATATCGATGCAAATTTATTGTATATGCAAGTTGAATATAAAGCATCATGTTCAGGTAAAGATTCATTTGAATTTATGGGTGGTCCTCTGTTTTATGATGATCAAAATAGAAATGCACGAGAAGCGAGATTGTTTATAAAAAATTCTGGTGAAGCTTGTTCACTTATAGACGAAACCTTAATTATTGACTTAAGACCAATAACGAGTGTCGAACAAAGAGATGCAGAAGTCATACTGCATATTGGCGGCTGGAGAACAAAAATGACTTATGTATACATTCCACATAAAGACTGAAATTTGAATCCATTTATTTAAACTTTATCAATCTCAATTCTATGAATACCCCAAATGCACCATTATTCGTTACAGGAATAAGTACAGACGTAGGAAAAACAGTTGTTTCGGCTATCTTATGCGAATATCTCAAATTTGACTATTGGAAACCGATTCAAACGGGTAAAGAACTTGGCACAGATTCAGAATCATTAAAAAAACTTGTGAGTCGACCCAATTTTAAGGTATATGAAGAATCTTATTTATTAAATGAGCCTTTATCACCTCATGCTGCCGCAAAAATTGAAAATGAAAATATCTTACTTGAAAAAGTAAATTTACCTACAAAAACATCGAAATTAATTATTGAGGGAGCAGGAGGTCTTTTGGTACCGATTAATTATAAAAATGAGACCATTTGTGACCTCATAATAAAGTTTAATTGTTCAGTCATACTCGTGGTAAAAGAATATCTTGGTAATATAAATCATACGCTTCTTACCATATCCCACCTTAAGCAAAAAAACATTGATGTATTTGGAATTGTCTATGTCGGTGATGAACTTCCA
>WTIB01000163.1 GCA_011522905.1 Crocinitomicaceae bacterium
GGAGCAGAAGCCATGTTAATGTTTTTCAATAGCAGATCAAGAGCTGACGTAAAAGCTGGAAAAACCAAATTTCTTATTGATGAAAATGCACTACCTCAAACCATTGATGTTGTAAGAGGAAGAGCAAAAAATTTAGGTATCGAGCTTGTGATTTCGGATACTGAGAATCATGCCGTAGACGAATCCTACTTTGGAGCCATACTTCAATACCCTGATGCCAACGGGGAGGTGAAAAATCTTCAGCCTACAATCAATAAATTGAAAGAAACAGGAATTCAAGTTGCCGTTGCGGCTGACATTTTAAGTCTAAGCCTTTTGACTTCCCCTGGTAGTATTGGGGCTGATGTTGTATTTGGTTCATCCCAAAGATTTGGTGTTCCAATGGGTTATGGAGGACCACACGCTGCCTTTTTTGCGGCGAAAGAAAACTTCAAGCGAAACATGCCTGGTCGTATCATTGGTATTTCAAAAGATGCAGACAACAATACAGCACTCAGAATGGCACTTCAAACTAGGGAGCAGCATATAAAAAGAGGAAAGGCAACCTCTAACATATGTACTGCCCAAGCACTATTGGCTGTAATGGCAAGCATGTACGCTGTTTATCATGGACCTGACGGAATAAAAAGAATTGCAGGACACGTTCATGGCTTGGCTTCGACAGCCGCTTCCCATTTGAAAAATATGGGATATGAAATAGGCAGCGATTCTTATTTTGATACCATCTGGCTTAAAAATATTGATGCTCAATCAATACGTGAAAAAGCAGAGAACCGAGGTATGAATTTTTATTACAAAAACAGTAATGAATTGACCATAAGTTTTGCTGAGCCTCATTCTCTTGACGATGTGAATGACATCCTTGATTTATTTGCAGAATTAAAATCAGAGAAAATAGAAAACTTTGAGCCGAAAGAATCGTCACTTGACAATAGTCTATTGAGAAAGAGTCCCATCCTTGCCCAAGATATTTTCAATGCTTATCATTCCGAATCAAAAATGATGCGTTATTTGAAAAAATTGGAGAATAAAGATCTTTCTCTAGTGCATAGTATGATTCCATTGGGTTCATGTACGATGAAGTTAAACGCCGCTTCTGAGCTTATCCCAATTTCGAATCCCGCTTTCAGCAATCTTCACCCCTTTGCCCCTATATCGCAAGCGCAAGGATATTGGGAAATTTTTAAGGATTTGAGGGAATACTTGTGTGAGTGTACGGGCTTTGCAGGAATTTCCCTACAACCCAATTCTGGAGCTCAAGGAGAATATGCAGGTTTAATGATTATTAAGGCATATCACGAATCTCGTGGAGATCACCAACGTAAAATTATGATCATACCCTCATCAGCACATGGTACAAATCCTGCATCTGCTGTTATGGCAGGTTTCCAAGTTGTGGTTACAGGGTGTGATGAGAATGGAAATATCAATGTAGATGAGCTTAAGAAAGTAGCAGAGGAAAATAAAGATACACTAGGTGGATTAATGGTTACCTATCCTTCCACTCATGGTGTATTTGAGGAGGCCATAAAAGAAATCACCGGAATCATTCACGAAAATGGTGGACAAGTGTACATGGACGGTGCAAATATGAATGCGCAGGTTGGTGTCACAAGCCCAGGAAATATTGGTGCTGATGTATGTCACCTGAATTTGCACAAAACATTTGCTATTCCTCACGGAGGAGGAGGTCCAGGAATGGGTCCAATTGGTGTTGCTGCTCATCTTACGCCATTCCTTCCAGGAAGTGTTTTGATTGAATCTGGAGGAGAAAAGGCCATAAATGCCATTTCTGCTACTCCTTTTGGAAGCTCATTGATTCTTCTCATTTCATACGGTTACATTAAAATGCTAGGTGCTAAAGGATTGAAGGAATCCACAGAAATGGCCATTTTAAACGCAAATTATATCGCCAAAAAGCTTGAAAACCACTACCCTATTTTATATAAGGGGAAAAACGATACAGTAGCACATGAAATGATTCTTGACTGCCGAGAATTTAAGAAAACCGCAGAGGTAGAGGTTGCCGATATTGCCAAAAGACTTATTGACTTTGGCTTTCACGCGCCAACTGTTTCATTCCCTGTTGCCGGAACACTAATGGTAGAACCCACTGAATCAGAGGATAAAGAAGAACTTGATCGTTTTATTGAGGCCATGATAAAAATTCGAGAAGAAATTCGAGAAATAGAGAATGGTCACGTGGATAAGATGAATAATCTACTTAAAAATGCACCTCATACGGCAAATTGCATCATCAATAAAAATTGGAATGCTTCATATTCACCTCAAGAAGCAGCTTACCCGCTCCCATACTTAGTGGACAATAAATATTGGGTTCCGGTGAGACGCGTGGATAATGCTTTTGGAGATCGCAACCTTATTTGTTCTTGTCCAAGCGTTGAAAGTTACGTACATTTAGACTAAATGAAATTAGATATACTAGCCTTTGGTGCACATCCTGATGATGTGGAAATTTCTATGGGTGCGAGCCTATTAAAATATGCTGATAAAGGTAAAACAATCGGAATAGTTGATCTCACACAAGGAGAGCTTGGAACGCGTGGCAACGCTGATTTGAGAGCTAAAGAAGCCAAAAGAGCTGCTAAGATGTTGAAGCTTCAAACACGAAGCAATCTAAATCTAGGAGATGGTTTTTTTGATGATTCCAAAGAAAATAAACTGAAAATCATCGAGCTAATCCGATTACATCAACCAGAATTTATTTTTGCCAATTCCCTTAAAGATCGACACCCTGATCATGGACGAGCTGCTAAATTGGTAGCTGATTCAAGCTACTTATCTGGATTGGATAAAATAAAAACAACGCACAACGGTATTCCGCAAGTTAAATATAGACCTCGTCTGGTATTGCATTATATACAGGATTACTATTTGACACCTGATGTTATTTTTGATGTAAGCTCACATGGTGAGCGAAAAGTAGATTTGATAAAATGTTATAGCAGTCAATTTTACGACCCAAATTCAAAAGAGCCTAATACTCCAATATCTGGTGAAGAGTTTTTCAGTTATTTAGAAGGACGCATGTTGAGCTATGGAAGAGAATTAGGAGTGAAATACGGTGAAGGTTTTAATATAGATAGAACTTTAGGTACCTCCGATTTATTTTCTTTGAAATAAGCTTAGTGGTGAACCTCTTTAATCTCCTCAGGGTTGTGCTTGTGCTTAAATAATAAAGTAAAAAGTACCGCTATGATCAGCGCATAAACAGCAAAGGCAGACCACGCCCCTTTCCAATCTGTTGAACCATTTGATAAGATAAAAAATTCATTAATAGCCCAGCTACTCACAATAGTGCCTAAATAAGCTCCAAATCCATTTGTCATCATGACAAATACACCTTGCGCACTTGACCGAATAGATGCGTCTGTGGAGGTTTCAACAAATAGTGATCCCGATATATTAAAAAAGTCAAAAGCCATTCCATATATTACACAAGAGAGCAAAATCATCCACAAGCCATCTGCGGGATTTCCATAGGCAAATAATGCGAAACGTAACACCCATGCAATCATAGAAAAAATCATTACTTTTTTGATTCCAAACTTTTTTAGAAAAAATGGAATTGCCAAAATAAATAGTGTTTCCGAAACTTGTGAAATGGACATCACAATTGTGGAATATTTGACAACAAATGAATCTGCATAAGCCGGGATTTCCTTGAAGCTATCCAGATAAACATCACCATACATATTCGTCAATTGAAGAGCTCCTCCCAGAAACATGGAAAAAATAAAGAATAGTGCCATTTTATAATTGGCAAATAACTTAAACGCTTTGAGTCCAAGCATTTCTAACCAGCTCGAATCAGCGCTCATGGAACGCTGTGGAGGGCATTTAGGGAGTGTAAATGAATAAATCCCAAGAAGAATGGCTACAACTGCAGCGATGTAAAACTGATCACCGTTTGCTTTACTTCCCGTAAGGTTGGTCACCCACATGGCTACAATAAAACCAATGGTTCCCCAAACTCTTATTGGTGGAAACACCTTTACAACATCAAAGTTATTGGTCTTTAAAATATTGAATGAGACTGAATTAGCAAGGGATATCGTGGGCATGTAGCAGAGCATTGCGGCGAGAATGTAATAGTATAAAACACCTGGATCAGCAACACTTGGGACAAAAAACAATATGACTCCATAAAAAATATGTAGTAAGCCATAAAGCCGCTCTGCATTCATCCATTTATCCGCAATTACACCGACTATTGCTGGCATAATTAGTGAAGAAATAGCCAAGGTTGAAAAGACAGCCCCAAACTCTGGAAATGACCAACCCCTTCCTTCAATACAATACGTACCAATGGTAATGAGCCAAGCTCCCCAAACATAAAACTGGAGGAAGCTCATTGTAATTAATCGAAGCTTAATCGACACCTTAAGATCTTTTCTTTATTTCGTCACGAAGCTTTGACGCAAGCTCATAATTTTCGTTTTCAAGTGCCTCTTGAAGCTGTTTCTCAAGGTCTTGAATAGAATCATTCACCAAGGAGCTCAGCTCTGGTTCTTCCTTAAACACATCCTCTTCCTCCTCGTATATAGAATCACTCTCAAATGCATCCTCTTGATCGCTTGTTATCCCAGCTTCTTCCAAGACATTAGACAAAGTAAAAATTGGACTATTGAAGCGGACTCCTACCGCAATGGCATCTGAGGTTCTAGAATCAATTTCAGAAATGGTACCGTCTTTTTCACAAATCAGCTTGGAATAAAATACGCCTTCAACAAATTTGTATATGAGTACCTCTTTAATGATGACATCATAAGTGATACAAAAGGATTTTATTAAATCATGGGTTAAAGGTCGATTCGGAATCATTTTCTCAAGCTCAACTGCAATCGCCTGTGCTTCAAATCCTCCGATAACAATAGGTAGCTTTCTTTTACCAGCCGCCTCTGACAATGTTAAAACATAAGAACCAGATTGTGTCTGACTGTAGGCAATTCCTGATATTTCTAATCTAACCTTTTGCATTTATGATGAGCTATCTTCCTTTAAGATAATACTTTTTTATGAAGCTTTAAACTTTTTAACGGCCTCATTAAGTCTTGGTACAACTTCAAAAGCATCGCCAATGATTCCATAATCCGCAGCTTTAAAAAATGGGGCTTCTGGATCAGTATTTACAACAACGATTACTTTAGAACCATTGACTCCAGCAAGATGCTGAATTGCTCCTGAAATTCCAATAGCAATATATAAATTAGGTCGAATGGCAACACCCGTTTGTCCTACGTGCTCGTGGTGTGGTCGCCATCCAATATCTGCAACAGGTCGAGAACAGGCTGTAGCAGCTCCAAGTGAGCCCGCCAATTCCTCTACCATTCCCCAATTCTCTGGACCCTTTAGCCCTCTTCCCGCTGAAACCACAAGTTCTGCTTCAGGTAAAGGAATTTCTCCGTCAGGCTTTTTAGTTGAAAGTACTTTGATCGCTGGGGCGCCAGCATCACATGAGATTTCTTCTACCCCACATGAAGCTCCGTTTTCCTCTGGCTGCAAGCTGTTGGGTAAGAGCGAAATAATTTTAATTTCTGTATTGACTTTTACTTTACCTAAAGCCTTGCCTGAAAAGACATTTACATCAATACACCCATCAGCATCTGGTAAAGAGATGGCTCCAGAAACCAATCCTGCTTTTAAACGAACAGATAATCTGGGAGCAACTGATTTTCCAAATAAATCATGGGAGAAAATCACTGTATGTACATTGTTTTGCGCAACAGTTGAGGCAATTAAGTTTGTTACTTGTTTTTGATCTTCACCATCTATCGCTCGATCAACCAATACCTTTGATGCTCCATATTGACCAAGAGTAGACAACTCATCAGAAGAAGCTCCTCCATTTGTTAAAGCAATTACGTCTCCTAATTTTTTACCATAGGTAATGGCCTCATAAGACGATTTTGAAATACCATTACTTGAATTTATATATACTAAAATCATTTTAAAAAATTTAAGAGTTAAATTACTTTGGCCTCGTTGTGTAACAATTCAACCAATTCATCCATATTCTCTGGATCAATCATTTTTACCGCAGACTTCGCATTCGGCAAGGAATATGATATAAATTCAGTTAAATCTTCAATTTCTTTAGCCGGAACCACATTTAAAGGTTTTGTCCTTGCGGCCATAATACCTCTCATATTTGGTATTCTTTGTTCTGCCATACCTTTGGCACAGCTTATAACCGCAGGAGCACTAAGCTCAACAACTTGTAATCCACCTATTATTTCGCGTTCCACTGTTAAAGTATTTCCATCGACATCTAGTTTTGATGCTAGGGAAACAAATGGCATATCTAATTCTTCAGCAATCATACCCGCAACCTGTGAACCATTATAATTGATGGTTTCTTTTCCTGCCAAAATCAAATCATAGGCATTTTCTTTAGCGTAAGAAGCTATTTGCATTGCCGTATAATAGGCATCTTTTGGATCTGCATCGATACGAACTGCATCATCAGCACCTATAGCCAAAGCTTTTCTAATCACAGCATCGTCCGTAGCCCCTCCCACAGTAATTATGGTTACTTGACCACCACCAGCTTCTTTAATTTCAAGTGCTCTAACCAATGCATACCATTCATCATATGGATTAACAATGAATTGCACACCGTTTTCGTCAAACTTCGTATTTCCTTCTGAAAAAGCAATTTTCGACGTCGTGTCGGGAGCCTTGCTTATACAAACCAATATTTTCATTTTTTTTCCTTTAAAGTGATGCAAATTTACTGAATTATCTTTGAGAATGAAAGACGAGAATTTAGTATTTACATAAATCCCTCAACTATACTGTAAATAAGCAAATTGAGAATAACAATGAAGAGAAAAAAGTAATCAAAGCGACCTTTTTTAGCTCTGCATCATACTGCTGAGGTTCTTTAATCTTAATTATTCTAATTATGTGAGGGTAAAACAAAATCGGAGGTAAAGCAGAAATGACAAAAATCCAATTACCTGAAGTACCTGAGTGAATACCTGCTGATATGATCCAGGTTATAAAACCAATAATCACCAATGAAAGGTGATATATTTTTGCGCCATTACGTCCCAACTGAACTGCCAAGGTCTTTTTACCTGATGCTCCGTCATTTTCGATATCCCTCATATTATTGAGATTGAGAACGGCTGTACTCCAGCATCCAATACTTATGGCAGGATAAACTAAAATTAAATTCCAATTTAGACCAAATAAAAAATATACCCCAAAAACACTTAATAAACCGAAAAAGAAAAAAACCATGATATCGCCAAAACCATAATATCCATATGCAGACTTTCCAATGGTATATAGTATTGCTGCAGCTATGGATAATAAAGCTAAGCCTACATATGTCCATATCATCGATTCGGTTAAATAGGGTGTACTAAAATGAATTAAAAACAAAGCGGAGGCAAACGAAAGAATAGCAACAATGATAACAGCAATTTTCATCTGATGTTGTGAAATAACACCTGACTGAACAGCTCTTTCCGGGCCAATACGACGTTCGTTGTCTGTTCCCTTTTGGGCATCGCCTAAATCATTCGCAAGATTCGATAGAACCTGGAACAAAATGGTCGTTGAAATGGCTAAAGTAAAAATTCTCAAATCCCAGCCACCAAAGGTAAAGGCAAGTGCTGACCCAACAATAATTCCAGATAATGATAAGGGGAGTGTTCTTAATCTCAATGCCCCAATCCATGCCTTTATTTTCATCACCTTACAAATCTACAAATAAGAAACAATCGAAATATTCGATAGTTTCGAACAAATTCATAATTTTACGAACCCAATCGGGATGTAGCTTAGTCCGGTTAAAGTGCGCGTCTGGGGGGCGCGAGATCGGTGGTTCGAATCCACTCATCCCGACTTGATATGAGAGTGCCGTGTTAACGGCACTTATCATTTAAATAAACAGATCCAAAAGATCGTCTGAAAGCATGAATAAGTCCATTAAGAATCAAGAACAAATTTTGCGTAAAATGGGAATTGATGCGCTTAATTCAATGCAGGAAAAAGCGTATACGGCAATTTCAAATAACACAGAAGTTTTGATTCTGTCACCGACAGGTTCAGGGAAAACATTGGCCTTCCTTTTGCCTTTATTGGAGCGATTAGATTCGAGGAATAACGAAACTCAGGTATTAATTTTAGTTCCAACTCGAGAGCTGGCCATTCAAATTGAACAAGTCTTTAGAGATATGGGAACAGGCTACAAAATCAATGCTGTTTACGGAGGAAGGTCTGGTTCAAAAGAAAAAATAGAGTTGATGCATACACCTACAATTTTGGTAGGAACCCCTGGGAGAGTTGCTGATCATATAAGAAGAGGTCGAATCACCATAAACAGCATTAAAAATCTCGTAATTGATGAGTTTGATAAGTCTCTTGAAATAGGATTTGAAAAAGAAATGAAAGAGATTGTCTCCACCCTTAATTCATTAGAACGAAAAATACTGACCTCAGCAACTTTCAAGGAAAAGGTTCCAGAATTCATGAGATTCAATAAGCCATTTACATTGGACTTTTTGGCTGAAGACTCCAAATCTCTTGACTTATATTGGGTGAATGCTCCAAAAAATACACTCATTACCCTTGTTCATATTCTTGGACAATTTGGTAATAAAAGTGGTATTATTTTCTGCAATTTTAAAGACACGCTTTATGGCGTTTCAGCTTATTTAAATGAAAAAGATATTGAGCATGTCAATTTCTATGGTGGCATGGAGCAAATAGATAGAGAGCGCAGTCTCATTCAATTTAGAAATTATTCTCAAAGAATATTACTCGCAACAGACCTCGCATCACGCGGTATTGATATCCCTGGTATAGATTATATCATTCATTACGAAATGCCTATGCGTCAGGAGGAGTTTACGCACCGAAATGGACGCACCGCTCGAATGAATGCAAATGGCGCAGCCATATGTATTAAAGGAAAAAATGACCGTATACCTGAATATGCCAAGGATATAAAAACAAAGAAAATTACCGATGGAAATAACATTCCAAAAAGCGAATGGAAAACTTTATTGATTTCTGGTGGTAGGCGCGATAAAATTTCCAAAGGAGATATCGCTGGTCTATTCATGAAAAAAGGAAATCTAAGTAGCAAGGAAATTGGACTTATTGAAATAAAAAGCGATTGTGCTTTTGTGGCTGTTTGCAACTCAAAAGCTGATGAAATATGCCAAAAACTATCGAATCATCGACTCAAAAAGAAAAAAATTCGAATTCAAAAAATTTAATTGACCTTTGCTTAATGACACTCTTTAAAAAAATCACGATTTATTTCATGGGATTGGCATATATCTATGTTGGTATTCGACACTTCGTTGATCCAAATTTTTTCCTGGCAATTATGCCCGATTATCTGCCTTACCATTTGGAGGCCGTTTATATCAGTGGGATATGCGAAATAGTCTTGGGAGCTTTGTTATTAATCAAAAAATATCGCAGGATTGCTGGATGGGGATTGATCCTTCTATTGATTGCCGTATTCCCAGCCAACATTTATCTTGCTCAAAACGAAAATGCACAACATGCCATTCAAATTAGCGAAACCGCCGCACTGATTAGACTACCGTTTCAAGCCTTATTTATAGGTTTGGCTTACTGGCACACAAAAGATTAAAGCTTTATTTCGTAATTACAAATCGAATCCTCGATAGATTTCCATTCTGTTTTGCCTCAAGGTAATATAGACCCTCAGAGGCATTCAGTACATTAACTTCTTCTACTTGTGATTGAATGATCCCATCATAAATTGCTCTTCCGTGAAAATCAAAAATGGTATAAGCAATTCCTTTGTCCATTCCTTCAATGAAAAATTGACCACCATTCGGATTTGGATATACTCGTACTTCATTTGCAGAAAGATTATTCAAGTCTGCACAGGCTTCTACTGTTATAGTTATCGTGGTATTTCCTGTACATCCATTGAAATCAGTGTAACTCGCTTCTATCACATGGACGCCAATACCCGCGATACTTGGGTTAAATGATGTTCCTGAAATACCGCTCCCTGAAAAAGATGTTCCCGTTGGAGAGCCTGTGAGCTGCACATTTGCGTCATACAAACAGACTACATTGTCATCGTCGTTAGTTGTTACAGATACCTCAGGTATTTCATTTACAATAACCGTTTGAACAGCAGAATTAGATCCAAATGCATTGGTTACTTCTAAAGTAATCACATAGGTTCCTGGAGCATCAAAAGTATGAGTAGGGTTTTGTGCATTCGAAGAATTTCCATCTCCGAAATCCCAATTCCAATCTGTAGGTTGTTCCGTTGAAAAATCAGTGAATAGAATTTCTTCACCATCACACAACTCGAATGATGAAGGTGTGAAAGAAGCAACAGGCGCAGTCCCTTGCGGAGGCTCACTATAGAACACCTTGAAGTCATCAAAGTAAAAGCCATCTTCACGAACTCCACCGTCAGATTGCAATCTAAAGCGAACTTTAATGGTTTCACCAAGGTAATCACTCAATGATATCTCTTCAAGAACCCAGTCTGCAAACGCTCCTTCATAAACAGGACCTCCCTCTGGTTGAACACTTCCGTTCGCACTGGTACCGGGAACAGTGTAGTTTCCACATTGACCAATCCAAGAGTTCCCTCCATCTGTTGACACTTGAAATTGAACGTAATCATAATCAGCCTCAATATCCCATTTTGCATAAAATGAAACCTTCGCTGATACTGCATTTGTTAAATCAATTTGATCATTGTAGGTGAAGTTTTTTGTTTGATTATTGGCATAATTACCATTGGGAGAATCTGCAAATGATCGATTTGGAGAAACATAGGTGGAATTCGTAGTGCCCCAATTCCCAGTCCAATTGTTGGTGTTACTCGCATCATCATAAATCTGAAGGGTAATTGCACCAAAGGTTTTTACGATTGTATCTTTCTTTACCCACAAACCATTATCTGTCTTAAGGATATATTTAATTTCATCCCCAAACTGAATGGCAGGATTTAATGCATAAGATATTTCACCTGCTTGATCTTCCAAAACGTTTAGATTGTAATTTACAGCAGGACCAACAGAAACAATATTAGTCAATGGCTCAATAGAAACTGTTACTTGTCCTGATTCGCGACCATATCTTTTTGCCGTATGACCGAAATCACCATTTACAACGGCTATTGATGAAGGGTCTGAATCTTTTACGACAACATAATTACGGGACATGTGGGCCAATACCAAATTGGGGAAAACAAAATCTTTACAAGTTGGATCGATATCCGATGACGCAGGCCAAAACGAAGTTCCAATCTCTGGTGTATGGGCAAAAATGGTGTCTTTCTCGCCTACTCCAATATCTACTTTATACATGTAGTCATCAGAGTCACCTGATGCAGGATAAAGTCCTGAACTTTTAAAAGCGGCATATCCATTCAGCTCTGTCATGTGATTGGTATACTCTTGAAAATAATCGTGATGATCCGCAAATTCCGCATCAGTAGTCCCAATAGGAAACAAAATACTTGGGCCATAAGTATGTGCATTAAATGCCATTTCAAAATCATATGTTTCAACCAGCCATTTCATAGCTTGAGATTCCGGCTCTGAAAAAGGGCCCGTCCCAGGATACGTATCATTATTTTGATTAAAACTCACACCTGTTGTTCCCCAGCCGTAAGAATAGTTTCTATTGAGGTCAATTCCATAACCGCCACGTCTATTTTTTCTCCACATCCCTCCACCATTGGGGTTCGTGATTTCATTATAGACATATCCATCGGGGTTCAGGCATGGAACAAAAAACATTTGTGTATGGTCCACTAAGTAGGTTACCTCATCGTTTGTTCCGTAGTTTTCAAGAATATACCACATATAGAAGATGGTTTGCACCAAACTCATTGGCTCTCTAGCATGATGAATCGCAGTATAAAGAACATTTGGCTCATCCGTTTCATTCACACCTGGATTATCTGAAATTCTTACATGATAAATAGGTCGATTTTCGAAGGTTTCAAAGTTTGAAATTGGACTTTTTTGTGTAATTAAATTGGGGTATTGAGCATACATATCATCCAATTCCGCCAACATTTCATCATAGGTCAAGTATCCTCCCATAGAACCTAAATTAAAATTCGAAGGCGTTTGTGGTGAGAATGACCCTGAACCACTATTGGAACCAGAACAATCTTCATTTTTTAATTCTACACCACTTGGTTTTGCCAATCGGTCAATATAAAATTCTTGGACATCATCAATCTGTACCTCATATGTGTATCCATAAGTATTTAGGATTTCAATTTCCTGCTCTGAAAAATCGG
This sequence comes from Crocinitomicaceae bacterium, assembly GCA_011522905.1. GTDB lineage: Bacteria > Bacteroidota > Bacteroidia > Flavobacteriales_D > Crocinitomicaceae > UBA952. The sequence goes on from WTIB01000163.1 coordinate 12,302, forward strand.
AAATCAAAAAAGTTCCTTTCTTACGAATTCCGTGATCTGTAGGAACTCCCAAGCTAGAAAGACTCATCAATTCTTGCTCATTAGCAAAGACTTTTACACGAGAATATTTTTGGGCTGAAAAAAATTGAATTGTAGAAAGAAAAATGATTAAGGTCAAAATGAATTTCATAGCTGTAATTGGTTGATTTGCACAAAGAAAATAAAAATGGTATGATTTGGCAACAAACGTGGCATATATCTTGTTCGCTATAAGCAACTAATATGAAAATCAGTAGTTTATATAATAGTAATGCTGATAATTCGTTGTAACTTAGCTAAACATGACTAAATTCCTTATTTTCTTCGCTCTTTTGTGGAGTTCATTTTCAATAGGCCAAGCGATTTGGATGACGCCTAATCAAGGTCAATGGAATTCACAAATAGACTATGCTGTAGATTTGGCACAAGGCAAGCTATATCTAGAAGAGGATGGTATGTGTTTTTTTCTCACTGATGTGATGACTCACGATCATGGACATGAACACGAGGAATTACACTCAGAAATAAGGTATCACGCGATAAAACAACACTTTATTGGCTCTAACATTTCCACAAACAACGGTGAGGGTAAATCAGCACATTATAAAAACTACATTTTAGGAAATAACCCAAGTAGCTGGAAAAGAAAAGTATATTCTTTCAATGAAGTTACCTACCCGAACTTTTATGATGGGATTGACCTTATTTACATTGGACAGCGTGGGCAATTGAGTTACAACTTTAGGATTCAACCTGAAACAAATACAGACCTTATTGCATTTAACTTTGACGGTGCTGAATCTGTCAGCATTAAAGATGGAAACCTAATTATTGGTCATCGATTTGGTACCATTTCTCAATCCAAACCCAAAGCATGGGAAATCGACGAAAATGGAAATAAGAAGCAAAAAATATCGGTTGAGTATGTTATTCACAATGACATCGTCTCTTTTCATTTTCCAGATGGGTATGACGCATCAAAAAGTATCTTTATTGATCCTAGCTTAACTTTTTCTACTTTTTCTGGTTCAACAACGGACAATTGGGGATTTACGGCAACACCCGATCTCTATGGGAATTTATTCGGTGGAGGCATTGTATTTGGAACAGGTTATCCGACAACAACTGGGGCATATGACGTTACTTTTAATTCAGGTTCTGGTTCTTTTCCCATGGACATAGCCATTTCAAAATTCAATACAGACGGTACTTCTTTATTGTACGCTACATATGTTGGAGGAAGTGGTAACGAAACACCGCATAGTATTGTCTGTGCAGACAATGGAGAACTCTTTATTTATGGAATTACCTCATCCCTTGATTTTCCTATGGCTGGTAGTCCATTTGATAATAGTTTTAATGGTGGACCTTTCCATAGTGAAAACTCACTTTCATTTGATGGAACTGATATTTACATTGCGCGATTAAGTGCAGACGGTTCCAATCTTTTGTCATCAACTTACATTGGTGGAACTGATACTGATGGTTTAAATGTGGGGAACTTACACTATAATTACGGTGATCAATTTAGAGGAGAAATCACGCTTGATGGTACTGGAAATGTTTATGTGTCCAGTACTACATACTCCTCAGATTTTCCCGTTAATAATGCCGTTCAAGGATTCTTGAATGGTACTCAAGATGCGATATTAATGAAGCTCCCTCCTACTTTAAACACCCTCACTTGGTGTACCTATTTTGGAGGATCAGGAATTGAAACTGGGAATTCAGTCCAAGTAAATGACGATATAGGTTCCGTTTGTATTGCAGGTGGGACCAATTCAAGCTCTCTACCCTTTAACACAGGACATGATTTAAGCTTTAACGGAGGTTTATCGGATGGTTATGTGGCAAAATTCAATAGTACAACAGGCGCAATTTCTTCAGGTACATTTATGGGACTAGGTGAATATGACCAAACCTATTTTGTTCAATTCGATGTAGATAATGCCATTTATGTATATGGTCAAACTGAATCAGATTGGACGATTACTCCAGGGTGTTTTGGTTCTCCTAGTTCAGGTCAATTTATCAGGAAATACGATTCGAATCTAAATAATATTGAATGGACAACCACAATTGGAGCAGCAAGTGGTCATGTAGAAATTTCACCTACTGCTTTTTTGGTTTCCGATTGTTATGATATATACATGGCGGGATGGGGAGGTACATTGAACTCTAATGGCGCGGCCTCTTTTTCTACAACAAATGGATTCATAACAACAGTAGATGCCCATCAAAATCAAACCAATGGAAGCAACTTTTATATCGCGGTTCTTGATGAAAATGCGCAAAATTTAAAGTATGCGACATTCATGGGCGGTATGAATAGCAGCTCTAATCATGTTGACGGTGGCACCAGTCGATTCGATAAGTCAGGAAGAATTTATCACGCTGTATGCGGAGCATGTGGAGGAAACAATTTTGGTTTCACAACTACAGCAGGGGCATATGCAGAAGAAAATGTCAGCAATAATTGCAACATGGCAACATTTAAATTTGAGCTAAGTAGTATTGAAGCGGCAGCAGCACAACCTGCTCCCCTTATATGTATTCCACAGTCTGTTTTATTTTTGAATGACAGCCAAAATGGAAATGCCTATTTCTGGGATTTTGGAGATGGGAACACTTCAACAGAAGAAGAGCCAATTTATCAATATACTGAGCCCGGTTCTTATGAAGTACAATTGGTTGTTTACGATACTACGGGATGCTTTAGCTCGGATTCTGTAACTCTCATTGTAGATATTGGAGCATTTAGTGGAGGAGTCGTTGACCCCGTCACACCCATTTGTCCTGGTGAATCATACCAATTGGAAGCTTTTGGAGGACAGTTCTATGAATGGACGCCATCAGGATTGTTAGATGATCCGAGTTCACCCACACCTACAGCCACTATTGATCAAACCACAACATTTTCAGTAACGGTGTCCGATACCTGTGGTTCAGAAACATTAGAAGTAACATTGGAAGTATTTAATAATTCAATATCTATCTCACCTGAAACCACCGTTTGTGTTGGCAATAGCGTACAATTGGAAGTATTTGGAACAGGAACAGTTGAATGGAATCCACCTATTTATCTAAACGACCCAAATTCTTTTACCCCAATCTGTACGCCAGACACGAGTATTACCTACATAGCGACTGTCACCACTGATGACGGTTGTGTTAATGAGGATACAACTTCGGTTACCGTATTTTTTGACGCTCCAGTCCCCATTATGGATGATAATGTGGAGCTTTGCCTTGGTGCTCAGGCTCCAATTATTGTTGGTGGTGGAGATTACTATAACTGGCTTCCCGATCCATTTATTGTTTCCTCAGACGGTGCGACTGCTGTAGTCAATCCAACAGAAAATCAATGGTTCTATGTTGAAGTTGGAAATGCATGTGGAACAATTATCGATTCCATATATGCAAGTGTTATTGAGATTGAAATTACAGCAGGGAATGATACCATAATTTGTCCAAAAGAGCCGGCTTATTTATGGGCAGAAGGTGCAACATTTTACGAATGGCAACCCTCAGGAACTGTAGTTAGTCAATTTGGAAATGAGGTAACAGTTATTCCCAATTCAAGTACAAATTATATGGTGATTGGTATCGATGAAAATGGCTGCTTCGATACTGCCTATGTGTATGTTGCTTTATACCCTTA
>WTIB01000266.1 GCA_011522905.1 Crocinitomicaceae bacterium
TAAAAAGCGAATAGTTCTTTTGCCCCAAATGGATAATTCAAATAAGAAAGGCATAATTGAATTATTCAAAAAGTATCAAATTGATGATTACCAATTTATTAAATCGAAATCTGATATTACATTTTCATTGAGTAATTCAATAATTCTAGTTGTGGGAGGAAAGGGGTCCAATATGAATAGAATTGCGGGGCAATTAAAATTAAAACAACACCGAACCAAGATAGAAATAAATTTAAATGCCATAAGAAAAAACATTCACCTCGTAAAAGACCGACTTTCTTCTGATACCAAATGTTTGGTTATGGTAAAAGCGAATGCATATGGTACCGGACTCGTCAAGGTTGGTCAATATATCGAAAAGATTGGTGCTGATTATATAGGAGTAGCATACGCAGATGAGGGTGTAGCCTTAAGAAAGCATGGTGTTAACTGCCCTATTTTAGTCATGAATGTGGGAATTGATGATTTTCAAGATTGCATAAATTACCATCTTGAGCCCTCAGTTTATTCTTTGAGTATTCTTGATGAATTTGTAAAAATGTTAATTGCAGATGAAATTAAAGGTTTCCCAATTCACTTGAAAGTGGATACTGGGATGAATCGTTTGGGGATACAGCCGAATGAAGTGGAAAAGTTCATTACCATTTTAAAATCCCAACCTGAAATTACTCTAAAAGGTGTTTATTCTCATTTTGCTGAATCAGACAATACGGAAAATCCCAATTTCACAAACAGCCAGCTAAAAACATTTCTTGATGTCTGTTCAAAAATCTCGGAACGTGTCTCAGGGTCATTCATTCGACATATGAGCAATTCTGATGGGGTATTAAATTTTCCAAAAAGTCAACTGGATATGGTTCGATTAGGATTGGTTGTATACGGGATTTCGAATAATACTAAAATCAACAGGAGTCTAACATCGGTAATTAAATGGTCCAGTCAAGTAGCTCAGATTAAAACGGTAAAGAAGGGCGAAACCGTTGGATATGGTCGGGCTTTCATAGCAAAAAACGAGATGAGGATTGCCGTCATTCCTGTAGGTTATGCCGATGGATTTAGACGATCATTAGGAAATGGTAAAGGTTCTGTTTTCATTAAAGGGCAGGTGTTTTACACGATTGGGAATGTTTGTATGGATATGATCATGATTGATATTTCTAACGAAGATGTGCTACCAGGAGACCTTGTCGAAATTATTGGCGAGCATCAAAGCTTGATTCAATTTGCAAGGCTACTTGATACCATTCCATATGAGGTGCTTACCTCTTTATCCGATCGGGTTCACAGGAATTATATTATAAATTAAAGTACCTTTGATATGTAACAAATGCGATAAGGTATTTGTATTGCTTAAAAGTATAATTCACCCAATAACATCATGAAATATTTTTTAATCTTATTTTTTACTTGTTCGTTTTTATTTGTCAATAATTCAATGGCACAATCGACTCCACAGGACACATCACTGCGCTTGATTGAAAAACACGATGGCACAAAGTATATAGCAAAAATTATCAGTGACGACGGTCGGGAGTTATTATTGGAAACAGAGGCCTTAGGAAAGCTTTATCTTCCCAAGTCAGAGGTGAAACGTATATCTAAAATTGAAGATGTCGGGGAGATTAAAGATGGTGAATTTAGAGAAGAGAGTCCTTTTACTACACGGTATGCTTTTACCAATAATGCTTTGCCAATCAAAAAAAATAGTCATTACACAATGGTCAATTTATTTGGCCCAGAGGTTCATTTTGCCATAAATGACCGCTTTAATATAGGAGTTATGTCGACTTGGATAGGGACACCTTTGGTCGCTGTTGGTAAGTTTACAATACCTACTTCAAATGAAAAAATCAATTTTTCAATTGCATCAATGATAGGCTCAAGTGGTTATCTCCAATCTTTCAGAGGGTTTGGCGGTTTGCATTGGGGGACTGTTACTTTTGGAGACAGAAAAAACAATATCAGTATTTCTGCGGGGTTCGGTTACCTCAACCCAGGGACACCAAACTATAACTGGAATGGGAACACAGAGACCATTACCTATGGGACAACTGACCAATATGTCATTGGTGAATACACTTCAGAGGAGGGGCAAATGAGTACTTACACCGATTATCAGTATGACCCAGTAACAGGAGTGACTGAGGTTGTAACGTTTGACTATTTTGAATACTATCGACCTAATGTTCCTAGGGAAAGGGTAAGAAATACACAAAAAGCACCAATATTCTCAATTGCTGGTATATTTCAATTAACCAGCCGTGCTTCAATATTTTTTGATTCGATGTTTGGTTTAGGAATGGGAGATTTTACTACACTAAATATTTATGGGGGGAGGGAAATTATTACGGATGGAAATGGAAACGTAACAAATGTAGATAGCAGTCCATATGTATATAGTGTTATTAAATCTAGACCGTTTGCACTATATTTTATGCCTGGTATGCGATTTCAAAAGTATGAGAATAGAGCGTTTCAAATTGCAGTTGCTGGTGTGTCTGTATGGGATAATGGAGATACAATCTCATTTCCATTGCCAATAATATCTTGGTTTTTTAAATTTTAGAACCTTGTCGTGATGTTTATTGTTTGATTACAACTTTAAATCCTAAATTTGTATAAATCCTGTATTATGAACAAAAGAATAGAGACTGCATTAAATGATCAAATAAGAAAAGAAGCATCTTCTTCACAATATTACCTTTCAATGGCCTCATGGGCTGAGTCAAATGGACTAAATGGTACCGCGAATTTTATGTATACCCATTCCGATGAAGAACGGTTTCATATGCTTAAGCTTGTGAAATTTGTAAATGAAAGAGGAGGGAGAGCCATTGTTCCTCAGCTTGATGCTCCACCAAAGGACTTTAAAAATCTAAAAAATGTCTTTGAATCTTTATTGGAACATGAAATAGGAGTAACTGAAAGTATCAATAATCTAGTGGATATTTGTTTACAGGAAAAAGATTATACGACACATAATTTTGTTCAGTGGTATGTTTCTGAGCAGCTTGAAGAAGAGGCCTTGGCCAGAACAATTTTAGATAAGCTTAATCTAATTGGAACGGATGCGGGAGGAATGTATATGTTCGATAGAGATTTAGAAAACTCATTGATTCAAGCGAATACGGAAAGCGGACCAGAGGCCCAATAGAAATTTTCGTTGGTGAAAAAATATTTTTTTCTTTTTTTTCTAATACCCCTTTTAGCAAAGGCTCAGGATTTTCGTTTTAATAATTACAATATAAACGATGGCTTGTCACAGAGTAGTGTCAATACCATCGTTCAAGATGATTACGGAGGTTTATGGATTGGGACTCAAGACGGTCTAAATAGATTTGATGGTAAAACCTTTGAGATTTTCAACCCTGATGAAACCAAAGGTATAGAAAGCCCTTTCATTAATAAATCAGTAAAAACCGATGACCGCAAATTATGGTTTGCGACTAGGAATGGTTTGACCTTATATAACCCCACCACTGAGAAATTTCAAACTTTCACAATAGACAAAAAGAAAATATTTGATGTACAGGACATCGCATTATCGATCAATAGCGAGTTTTATTTGGCCACTCTTGGATACGGTATTGTAAAATTCAATGCATCCACAAAAGAGTTCACGACAATTGATTGGCCCGATGGATCAAACAAAATTAGATTAGTTTCATTGTTAGATAATGGAGAGCTATTGGTTTATACTGAAGACGAAAAACTTGTCCATTACAATCCTAAAACACTTGAATCTTTTCAGATTTACACTTCCAGGTTGGGGTATGATGAATTTACCATACTGAAAATTAGGAAAACATCAAATGGTAAAATATTATTGGGTACAAGCCATGGTATTTATCAATATAACGCAAGAAATAAAAATATTCAACGTGACTTTCAAAGTATTAAAGAACTCGAAAATCTCTCCATAAAGGATATACTATATTCTGGCGGAAAGTGGTTTTTCGCAACAGCTGCTAGCGGATTATTCACCTTAAATGAGTCAGGTGAGCTTTTCAATAGTACTCAAGATATGTTTCAAAAGAGTGCATTAATGTACGATAAGCTTTCTGCTTTATATGAAGATATTAATGGAAATATTTGGGTAGGTAGTGACAGAGGGGTGTCTAGCTTTGACCCCGATTATACTGGTTTTCTTGGAGTAGGTCCTGGTTCCAATCTTAAAAAATCACTCCCCTCTCAAAATGTATGGAGCTTTTGTGAGGATGATTCATCAAAATATCTATATGTCGGAACAGACCTTGGGATTTCAAGATTGGATAGAAGTACAGGGATGTTTGATCACCTGAATCGATGGAAAATGGACGTT
>WTIB01000280.1 GCA_011522905.1 Crocinitomicaceae bacterium
CAGAATTAACAGGTGTAATTTCAATATTTTTAGTACTAGCCTTTGGTAAAAAGTTCGATATGACATGAATAAGTTCATCCATTAGAGTGCATATGTATTGGATACGTTTCTTTATCAATAGCATCAATGATCATTTTCTTAGCTTTAGGCAGATCGTCAGAATATGTTAACCCAAACCATTCAGCGTCAGTCGTTTTTACCTCAACTGTTACCATTGCTTTCTTAAGCAATGTATTGATTACTTCAGGTAGATACAATTCGGCTTTTTCATCAAATTGATTGATTTGATAAAAAGAATCAAAAGAGGCCCGAAGATATTTGAAAACCGAAGTTGAAAACACCCACATATTCATTGAAACCAAATCATTTAAACTTAAACCTGTTTGATTTTCATTGGAAGTAATCCTTCTGTTTTTCATGTAAATGTTTGTATGCTCCGATATTGAAACAAGCTGAGAATTTGTTATACTACATATCCCTCGAGAAACTCCTCCGAATTCACTTAATGTTTCACTTAAATGGTAAGTTAAAAGTCCGTATCGAGACTCATTTATTGATTTAAATAATTCTTTGGCAATTTCATAGCTTGCTTGACCATAAAAATCATCCGCATTAATAATTATGAAATTCTCATCAATGTAATTTTCGGTTGACAATACTGCATGAGCAGTTCCCCATGGTCTCTTTCTAAAATTGGGGTAATTGGGGTCATGTTCATATTGATTTACATAAACAATGTTAACTTTAGCCGTAAGATAATTCAACTTTAACTGAAGCTTTGGAATACATTCCGGATTTGATAAAATGACAATTTTTGAGCAACCTTGCCGAAGTGCATCATAAATAGAATATTCCAATAACAATTCTCCATTCGGTCCAATTCCTTCTATTTGTTTAGATCCATTGAATCTACTTCCCAGACCACCAGCCAATATAAGCAGTGTAAAACTCATTAGAATGAACTAGAAATTCCAAAAACAGGTTTTCGGCTTACCCACTTCCCCTTTGTGAAATCCGGAATTTCCTGAGCTTGTCCACCACTAGCAATAGATTTTTCACTTAAGGGAGTAATGGCGTACCAGCTCGCAAGATCATAAACATCTAAAGGAAATTCAATATTTCTTTTAATACATTCAATAAAGGCATTATCCACAAAATAATCCATACCCCCATGACCTGAATTTTCAGCAGCTGTAGCATGTTTTTCCCATAACGGATGATCATATTTTTCCAACCATTCTTTTGTGTTTTCCCACCTATGAGAATGTTCCATTTGTTTTTCAAAGTATATGAACCCTTGAGAAGGATCACCCCAGCCAAAATCTTGCCATATTCCTTCAGTTCCCTGAACTCTGAAACCTAAATTATATGGACGTTGTAATGAGGTGTCATGCGTCAACAAAAGCGTTTCTCCATTGGCACATTTGATTTGTGTGGTAACAATATCTCCCTGTTTAAAATCAATATGTGCATTGGGGTGATTCTCTCCACCCTTTTCATGCTCGGCAACATATTTATTTAATCCTCTAGATTTGCTGGACATTGATTGCAATTTTACCATTCTATTACCACGATTCAAATCGAACATAGTGGCTAATGGGCCTATTCCATGTGTTGGATATAACTCACCGTTTCTATTTACATAATGATTTGTTCGCCATTTGGCTTCACTAAATCCACTTTCGCCGAATTGTACTCCTGAATTGTATGCCGATTTACCATCGTTGAATAAAACCCCACGAAGATCATGTTCATAACCACCCTGACCGTGAATCAATTCACCAAACATACCTTTTTTAACCATATTTAAAATGGCCATGACATCCCTTCTGTAACAAACATTTTCCATCATCATTATTGGAACCTTTGTTTCTTCATATGTTTTCACGTACTCGAAACAATCCTCAAGTTTCATAGCCCCACAAACCTCCATTGCAACTATTTTACCTGCTTTCATGGACTCTGTTCCGTGTTGAAGATGCCATTCCCAAGGAGAGCTTACAAATACAGCATCAATATCACTCCTTGACAATAAATTTCTATAGTCAAAATCACCTTTTGTGTAAGCAGTAACACGATTACCTGTTGATTTTTCAATAAGCTGTTGAGTGCGCTCAATCATTCTTTCATCTGGGTCAGCAATTGCTACAATTTCAACATCATTTCTTTTCAACATCTCTGAGACATGTGTTTGTCCTCTATATCCTACCGCTATGAATCCAATACGAACCTTACTATTAGTATTCGAACCAAATGAAAATAAAGAATTGGGTAATACTAGCGCCCCAGCAGTAAAAACTGTACTTCTTGAAATAAATGTTCTTCTTTTCATAGGGATTATTTAATCTGGTAATATAGGTAAAATAATAAGGAATAGAATATTTTTCCAAATCCCTCGTGTTTTGCTTATCTTAGGCATGGTAATTGACTCACTCTTTATCATGTTAAAACAATTGATCATTCTATTATTCATGTTTTTTGGATTGAATTCCTGGTCTCAATCTATTCTTGCAGATTTTGATATTGATTTAAGTGATGGCAAAGTTTTACTTGCTTGGACAATTAAGTCTGGCAGTACATGTAATGGAATGCAAATCTACAGAAGTAAAGACTCAGTCAATTTTGTTCTGATTGAAAACATTGAAGGTGTTTGCGGTAATCTTTCAAGTCCTGTATCCTATACATTTACAGATCAAACTCCGATATTAAATTCATTTAATTACTATAAAATCAGCTTTGGAGGACAAGAGGATTCTCCTATTTTAGGTATTGAGGTGATCAACGTGTTGAGCAACAGTTATTTACTTAGACCAAACCCTGTGACCGGTGCTTCAGATTTATATTTTGAGAATGATAATCAGAATAATGTTGTATTGAAAGTATTTGACGACTTTGGAGATGTCATTTATTTGGAGCAGACGTCTACAAATAAGTTTGTTTTGGATAGCATCCATTTCTCCTCAGGTATGTACTATTTTTCTCTTGAAAATCAAAAGACACGAAATGTCATTAATGGAAAGGCTGTTATTGTAAATCAATAAAAGATGTAATTATCATTTCAATAATTAATTTACTCTAATGAGTTTACTAATTTAGTCCTATGACACATGGCACCCATAATGCTGAAAGCGATTCAAGAAATGAAAACATCAAAATCTATATCAATGGTGAATTTTTTCAACGCCAGGACGCAAAAATCTCAGTATTTGATAGTGGTTATTTGGTAGGAGATGGTGTATGGGAAGGCATACGATTATACAAGGGTAAGCTCGCCTTTGTGAAAGACCACTTGGAAAGGCTCTGGACTGCTGCGAAAGCCATTGGGCTTAACATTCCCTTTTCCCAAGAAGAAATCATAGAAAGGATTCAATCTACTGTAGAAATAAACAATATGTTCGACCAGGTACATATTCGAGTGATGCTAACGAGAGGAATCAAAAAAACGCCTTCGCAGGATCCCAGGCTTACCATTTCTGGTCCGAATCTAGTTATCATTGCTGAGCATAAGAAGGCTTCGATTGAATCAAAAAATAAAGGAATTAAGTTGTTTACGAGTTCATTTAGAAGAGGTTCTCCTGATTATTTGGACCCAAAGCTGAATTGTCATAGTAAGCTACATGAAGTTCAGGCCTTGATTCAGGCTTTAGAGGCTGGTGCCGATGAAGCTCTGATGCTAGATATTCATGGATTTGTCTGTACGTGTAATGCTACAAATTTCTTTATGATTAAAAATAATGAAGTATGGACCTCAACAGGAGATTACTGCATGAACGGAATAACCAGGGCTAAAATCATTAATATTTGCGAAAAAAATGATATCATTTGCCATCAAAAGAACTTTTCATTGTATGATACATATAGTGCAGATGAAGCTTTCGTTACAGGAACTTTTGGAGGTGTAACACCAGTCACTCACATTGATGGAAAACAAATTGGAATGGGAACTTTCGGGTCGACATCGAAAAAGTTAAGTAATTTATATGAACAATTAATTCTGCAAGAAGTTGGATAAAAAGATTACCCGTATTTTTTTGTGGTCAGGTCCAAGAAACATATCTACAACTTTAATGTATTCATTTGCGCAAAGGAAGGATACAAAAGTATTTGATGAACATCTTTATGCATTCTATTTAAGTCAAACGGATGCTAAGGAATACCATCCCGATGCAGAGTTGATTATAAATTCAATGGAAAATAATGGTGAAAAGGTAATTGACATAATGACAGGCGATCATAAGGCTTCAGTTGTGTTTTTTAAAAACATGACACACCATCTTTTAAACTTGAACAAAGATTTTCTA
>WTIB01000313.1 GCA_011522905.1 Crocinitomicaceae bacterium
TTTTCCCACTTGCATTACGAAGCTGACGAAGCTCATCTTTGTTTACGGTTATAAATGTACTATCCGAATATATATATATACCTTCATACATACATGGAGTAATCAATTTCATATGTTTATTTAATAAGCCCTTCTGACCATTAATAGATACTGGGCATACCCCATTTTTAAAATTCAAAACATCATCATAAACCTCCTGAGTTAGAGGCTTGCCATTTCGATCATAAAATGCATATAATGAATCCTTCTGGGCACATATGAATCCCTCGTCAAGAATTGAAATATCCTCAAATATTGTATCAAAAATAAAATCACCATTCCTGTTGATGATCCCTAGATGGTCATTTGATGAAACCACAAATAGCTCCTTATCAGTCTCAATTTCATCAAAAATAAAATCTACAATTTGCTCATTCTTTTTATTAATTAGTCCCAGCTTTCCATTTTGCTCTACACCTGCAATTCCATTGTAAAAGAATCCAGCATCATCATAAGTTGGCTCAATGAGCCATTTGCCGATTGAATCAGTATACCCAAATAAACCAGAGGAATCTGAAAATGGATAATATTCAATTTTCAAAAGCTCAGAGTCAATAGTAATTTGCTCCTTAAAGGGATATTCAGTGTACTCCTTTTCGAATTGTAGGATTAACTCAGGCTTAAAATTCTCTGTATACCTCCTGTAAAGCTCTTTCCAGGCTTTACCGATGTTTCTATTGGCAGAATGCGCCTCAATAAATTCTTCCATTATTTTATATCCGGAATTGCGTTCGTAAATCGCATAAATACTATCTTCAACTATACCTACATGAGAATTATTTGGATAAGTCTCTATAAACCTTGTCAAATCTCCTTCATTAAAACTCTTGACAAAGTTTTGATACTCATACAAATCAATCGCACTTTTGAGCTCTGACATGTAAATAGAATTAGGATATTTTTGAGCCATATCCATAGCAAACCATACGGATTCATTTAAATAAACCTGTTCAAGGACAAGTGAATCGCGTAATTTGAATGCCTCTTCCAATTTTCTACTCCATTGATGCTGTTCAATGAACAAATCAAGATCGATATATGAAAGCTTACTCTTGTACCTCAAAAACAACTCGTCTCCTAACTTTTGCTTTTGTTCTTGAATAGCCGTAGAATCAAAATGATAATTCAAAAGACTTAATCGTTTTTTGCTGGACACCTCATTCCAATACATTTCCGAAATCAAAATATATTTCAATGATGAATCGATATCTCTTGTTACAGGAGAATCATAATATAATGACAAACCATAAGCACAAGCTGAAGAATCTTTTTTTAACCCATTATTAAAACCGTTGAAAGCCGTATAATAATCATGATTATTAAGAGAAATAAATGATTTTTCAAGAGCCCCACAAGAGACAAAGGTGAGCATCAAAATGGTCAGTAAAAGGACATAAAACTTTCGCACATCCAAAAATAGCAATAATTATACCGTAGGATTTGACTAACTCTTTAAGTTATCAGGTATTTTACAAACAGGAATAGGGATCATCTTGTGCTTGTTTATACGATGCAATCGATTATAAATATCTAGCACCTCTTTTTCTCTGCTCGAAAGACTTAATATATCACCTGTAAAAGTCATTGCCCATTCTAATTCTGCATAGGTCGCACCAATTTGATCCTCATCTTTTCGCCCGTCACTCCACAATCCATCTGTAGGTTGAGCATTTTGGATTCCATCAATTACATTCAAATATGCCGCTAATGAGAATACCTCGGTTTTTGTTAGATCGGCAATCGGACTTATATCAACTCCTCCGTCTCCATATTTGGTATAAAAACCTATTCCAAAATCCTCGACTTTATTTCCAGTACCAGCAACCAGAAGACCATGAGCCTGTCCCACCGCATATAAAGTCATCATTCTAAGTCGTGCCCTACTATTCGCCATTGACAACTGATTTGAATCAATGGGAAACGGCATGTTATTCTCAAATGATTCAAAAGAATCAGTGAGATCAATATCATGTGACTCCACATTTGAATATCTTGATCTTAGATTTTCTATATGGGCTTTTGCCAATGAGTACTCAGCTGAATTTTGTCGAATTGGCATATTTAAAAGAATCACACGCATTTGGGTTTCAGCACACAAAGTGGAAGTTACCGCAGAATCAATACCTCCAGAAACACCTACTACAAACCCAGAAAGGTTTGAGGACTCACAATATGACCTCAACCAATCAACGATATGCTTGCTGACTTTTTCCAAAATCAGCTAGAATAAAATGGACAATTTAAATATCAATTGATTTTGACGAGCGGATGCTGAATAGTAATCTTTTGTAAATGGAACAAGAGAGGTTACATTGTACATTGTTTTATTTTCTTCTTTGCGATCTAAAAAATAAGGTGTTATTCCATAATAATATCCTGCCTCCAGAACCAAACACGTAGAACCTACAAAATTCCATTCGGCACCTGCACTCAAGCCTACACTCCCATTATAAATGAAAAATTCCCCAGGAGAACTCATGAGCTCATTGGTTACGTTTTCTACACCAAAGGCATCTGTACCCGAATCCGTAAGCTGCTGTGACAACAAAAAGCTATTTCTCAAACCGAACTTTCCAAAATAGCGAAAATCACCAATAAAATTGGTTCTAAACATGAGCATCAATGGAATGGAAAGTTTTATTGTTTTAAGCTCACGTGACTGTAACCTCATAGTACCTGTGGCACTACCTGCATTTTCCTGAGTCATTACTTCTCCCTCGACATAATCAACATATGTAATCGATGTAGGATTGTAACTATTTCTACCAAAATCAAAGTCTAAGCCTGTTGATAAACCTAGATTTTCTGAAGACTTAAATGAAGAATGCATGGCAATTCCAATACTCCCAACAAAGCCAGCATCTTCACTTGTGATTTTAGTCGTTCCAGGAGACAAAAAATTGGCGCCTGCATTAAAAGTCAATCCCGCTTGAACCTTTTTGCTTGCTACATCTTGTGCATTTAATTGTCCGACTTGA
Organism: Crocinitomicaceae bacterium; assembly: GCA_011522905.1. Classification (GTDB taxonomy): domain Bacteria; phylum Bacteroidota; class Bacteroidia; order Flavobacteriales_D; family Crocinitomicaceae; genus UBA952. The sequence continues at coordinate 3,018 of WTIB01000313.1, forward strand.
AAACACAAAAGAGTTGTCAATAAAGGGTAAAATATCTTTTTCATATCAATAAACATTTAGATTTATAGAGTAATGGTTACTTTTGAACAAAAATAAGAAATCTAGTGAATCGAAGGGGTAAAAAATGGTTAATTATCGGTGTAATTTCAATAGGAATTATAACTGCCATTGGTTTATATCTATTTGACTCAAAAAATCCGCTGGATGCAAATTCCGAAGAAGTTAAGATTGAGCTGAGTATAAAACATCTTTCAGGAACTGATTTAATTTCTGATACCATTCGATTCAATAGTTTATTAAAATCTGAACCAGAAACCATCAATTTACTTACCAACAACTATAAAACCTTCAATACACAAGACACCTCTTCAATTGAGGTTTGGAAATCATTTTTTGACCAGACTTACGTAAAAAGCACTGAAGAAGAAATAAGCAAGGTGTTTAACAACTACAACAAGGTATCTAAAAACCTTATTGAAGTATTTAAAAGATTGAAGTTTCATTTTCCCGATAGAAAATACCCTAATAAAATCATATTTACCAATACCAATTTTGGAGGAAATGTTTACTTAGAAAATGGAACCATCGTCGTGGGTTCAGAGAGATATATTGGAGGCAGCAATAAAGTAGTTCAAAATTCCTTGCCACCTGATGCCTTTCCAAAATGGCTTAAATCTGGATTTGAAAAAAAATATTTATTACGAGACCTGTTGATGTCAACTTTAATTTATAACAATACAATTCCTCCAAATAATCAAGAAAATCTAATCAGTAAAATAATAGACTGGGGCAAAATTTGTGTCATTACGGAAATGGCCTTAAGAATTGGAAATAAAGACATTGATCCCAAGATTTTGCTAAGATGGACTACTGAACAATACAAGTGGGCTGAAAAAAATGAAAAAGCCTTTTACAAATACCTCAAAATAAATAAACTGCTTTTCTCTTCCAATGAGAAAGACCATGCCTTTATACTCAATAATGGCCCATACACTATTGGTTTTTCTGAAAAAAGTCCAGACCGACTTGGGCAATACCTTGGGTGGAAAATGGTCAGAAATTATATTTTTGAAGAAGAATTATCTCTGACCGAAATGGTCAATATAGAATATAAAGATATTCTTAAAAAATACAATCCTTGATATGGCAAAGACAAAACATCTGAAATAAAAATTCAAGTAGATTTAAATGAAAACAACCTTCCAATTGAAATGAGATGGGAGGCTGAAGGAAGCGATATGAATAAGTCAATGACTTCTGCAT
>WTIB01000025.1 GCA_011522905.1 Crocinitomicaceae bacterium
TTTATCAACTTTTTCGCAATTAGGCGGAAGCTCTTTATCTGAGTTAGATTTTTCCTATATGAGCCCCAAGGAATATGAGCTTGGCCCAATTAAAGTTTATGGAGCAGACAATTATGACCATCAAGCCATAAAACTGATTGCAGGGTTACGGCAGGGCTTACCCATTACTTTACCCAGTGAACAAATCAATACAGCGATAAAAAACTTGTGGAAGGAAGGCCTTTTTTCCGATATTGCAATATATGCAGAGAAAGAAATTGCGGGAGTGGTTTATTTAATTATTGAATTGAAACCAAGGCCCAAATTATCAAGATTTAAATTTACAGGTGTCTCAAAGAGGGAAGCAGATAAGATACGAGAGGAGATTTCTCTTTTTTCAGGTAAAACCATTACTGAAAATCTTGTGTTTCAGACTAAAAATCAAATCAGAGGGTTTTTTAGGGAAAAGGCATTTTACAACGTAAAAGTTAATATTGACCGAATCAAAGACACCGTAATTAACAATTCAGAATTGTTTGTAATAGATGTAGATAAAGGTGAAAAAGTTGGCATTAAAGAAATAAAAATCAATGGTGTTACGGAAATCCCCAATTGGAAATTAAAATTGGCGATGAAGGATACCAAAAAGAAGTCTCTTTTTAGGATTTTTAAAAGGTCGAAATTCACGGACTTCAGTTATGAGTCGGATAAACTTGCTTTACTGAATAAATTCAATGAAGTGGGGTTACGTGATGCTGAAATCGTATTTGACACGGTGTATCAGATAGATGATAAAAACCTCGTTATTGACCTTACGATTAATGAAGGTGGGAAATATTATTTTGGAGACATCACATGGACCGGAAATACCAAATATAGGTCATCGTATCTCGATACCATTTTAGGGATTAAAAGAGGAGATCTTTACAATAAATCCCTTTTAGAACAGAGGGTCTTTGGAAATGGAGATGGACGAGATATTTCATCTCTTTATATGGATCGCGGGTATTTGTTCTTTCAAATTATACCGGTTGAAACAAATGTAACAGACCGACACATCAACTATCAAATTCGTATGCTTGAAGGTAAAGAGGCACGAATAGGAAGTGTTTCCATTAGGGGAAATACCAAGACAAATGACTATGTAATTCTTAGAGAAATTCGAACCAAGCCTGGGGACCTCTTTAATAAAGCGGACATTATGAGAACTCAGCGAGAGCTGGCGCAATTGGGTTATTTTAATGAGCAGGCTTTTCAGGTGAACCCCTTGCCAAATCCGGCAAATGGAACGGTGGATATTGAGTATGTTGTTGAAGAAAAATCATCTGATCAAATTGAATTATCAGGTGGTTATGGTGGGGCAGGTCCAACAACGAGCGGAAGAATTATTGGAACACTTGGATTAACATTTAATAATTTTTCAACGAAAAACTTCTTCAAAAAAGAAGCATGGAGCCCGCTTCCTGGGGGAGATGGACAGCGACTTTCCATTCGTGCACAGTCAAATGGACGATTCTATCAAGGATATAATTTTTCATTTACAGAGCCATGGCTTGGAGGTAGAAAACCAAATTCCTTGTCTTTTTGGATCAATAATACAGCCTTAAGCTCGAATGGTCTTTTAAGAACCAACCCCGATTATAACGGCCTTTCAATTACGGGAACGGGAATAGGGCTTGGAAGAAGAAAAAAATGGCCGGATGATTATTTTACAGCTTATTATGAATTGAGCTATCAGTATTATGATGTGGTAAACGACTTTAGGTTTCCTTTATTTTCTCAGGGTTACGCAAATGATATCGCTTTTAAGTACGTGCTTCAGCGAAGCTCTGTATCTGCTCCGATTTACCCACAGAGTGGATCGAACTTTAAGTTTACGGCTAAAGCTACGATGCCCTACTCATTGTTTACGGATGTTGATTACACAAACGCAACAGATCAAGAAAGATATAAATACCTCGAATATTACCGATTTAGGTTTACGGGAGAATGGTATGTTCCGCTTTCTCCAGACAAAAAGCTTGTTTTGATGCCTAGATTTGGATTTAGTTATATCGGAGCATATAATAAAGACAAAGGCGTGACCCCATTTGATAGGTACTCAATGGGAGGAAGCGGTTTGTCAGGGGTTAATCAACTTGGAGGAAGAGAGATAATTGCATTAAGAGGGTATGAAGATCAAAATGTTTCATCGGCAGGGGGAGACCCGATTATTGCCAAATATACACTGGAACTAAGATACCCCATTTCATTAAACCCTTCGGCTACATTTTATGCCTTGACATTTCTTGAAGCTGGAAATACTTTTCCAAGCTTTGACCGATTCAATCCCTTTAATGTGAAACGTTCTGCCGGTATTGGGATTCGCGTATTCTTGCCCATGTTTGGAATGCTGGGACTTGATTATGGTTTTGGATTTGATAAATTGGACCCTTGGTCTGATGGATTTGGAGGAGCAACTGACCAGTCAATTGAGCAAAGAGGCTTTTACCCTAAGCTGAACTTTACCATCGGGATGAATTTAGGAGAATTATAATTCCCTCATTTCCTAAGAGTTTTTTTATTTTGAAGTAGCTTGTTTTTTTCATATTTTCAAGTCCTAAATTATACCTACACCTATGAAAATCACTTCACTTGTAATCATGATGGCTTTTATCAGCTCGGCATGGTCCCAATATATAATATCTGCAAATTACATCAATACAACACCACAAATAGTATTGGCTAGCGTTGCCAATCTACCCCTAGAATATGATGTGGAAACCTATAAGATTGTCTACAACACAGTGGATGCGTTAGGCAATCCGACGATTGCTTCCGGAGCATTTTGTTTTCCTATTTCTGAGGACTGCTCTAATTTTCCAATGGCCGTATACGAGCACGGAACGAGTCTACGAAAGGTAGATGTCCCCTCTTATGATGTACAAGAGGCGTATATTGGTAAGATTTTTTCTGCGGGGGGATATAATGTTGTGATGCCTGATTACATTGGAATGGGAGAAAGCCCAGGCTTACACCCGTATTGCCATGGTGCATCTGAGGCCACTGCAACAATTGATATGATTCGGGCCGTGCGAGAGGCACAATCATTAGATATGATTCCGGGAATGACTGCAGATAATGGAGAAATGTTTGTCACTGGATACTCTCAGGGAGGGCATGCGGCAATGGCTACGCACAAATATGTAGAGGAAAACAACCTGTTGTCTGAATTCAATATTTTAGCCTCCGCTCCATGTTCGGGGCCATATGAAATTACTGGAGCTATGGCAGATACAATTCTTGCGGCTTCTTATTCCAACCCCGGTTATATTGTATATCTATTGGCAGCTTATCAGTCTGTATATGGTGATCTTTACAACTCATATTCGGATATTTTGAGGTCTCCTTATGATGAGATTGTGGTACCCTATTTTAATGGAAACAATACTACGCTTGGAATGGGAAGTTTAAATAATCAGCTGCCTACGATTATTCAAGAACTTGTTGTGGATTCAGTATTACAGAATTTTTTGAATTCAGCATCAGATTATTCACATCCACTATGGCAAGCAATGGCTGATAATGACAACCATGATTGGACCCCTCAACGGCCTGTGAGAATGTATTATTGTACTGGAGATGAGCAGGTTTCTTTTCAAAATGCGCTGGCAGCAGAAGCAACAATGCTGGCTAATGGAGCTCCGGATGTTGAAGCCATATACATGGGAGATGGTATGCATAATGAATGTATTTTGCCCTCTTTATCTGATGTGTATTATTGGTTCGATACGCTTCGAACACCCTGCTTAACGAATGGTCTTGAAGCGATGAAGCATGAGGGTATAGAAATGTTTCCGAATCCAGTTACAGATGATTTGGAGATAAAAATTATGAATCCCGGGAAAAATCAAATCATTATTTCAGATGGTTTTGGAAAACAAATTGAGTATATACGCGATGTTGAAAATGGAATTATCATACCAATGACTTCATTTGTTTCAGGCTGCTATTTTATTGAAATCAGAATGAAAGACCGATCCGTAATTCAAAAGGTTATAAAAGATTAAATATCGGACAAACATAAAGTTATGTTCATTCGTCAAAAGTTTCAATGAGCTCCCCCATCTGGCCACTTTGAAAATCAAAAACTGCTTGCTGTAATTCTTCTTCATTATTCATTACGAATGGTCCATAAGATACGACGGGTTCTCCAATGGGCTCTCCAGATAATATGATAAATGTAGATGCCTCTTCTGCTTCAAAACTGAGCTTTTCTCCGTCATTTTTAAACCACACCATTGTTTTGGCTTTAAT
>WTIB01000065.1 GCA_011522905.1 Crocinitomicaceae bacterium
TTTATATACTATGTATATAATAACGAGAAAACAAGAATTTCGTTGTATTAATTAGCCTATTATTTTTGTTCAGGGAAAAATAAAGCTTTAAAAGTTACCCAACTGAGAAATGGGAAAAAATGCATCGGCATTGCATAACCGTAAACGGTATACATAATTTCTTCATGAAGATCATAAACTGTAAAGATTCCAAAACTTGTGAGAATAGAAACTGCCGAGAATACAAAATAAAAAAGGAAAGGACCTATTTTTGAAAGGTATTTTCGAGCCAATACATAACCTGCCGTCGCAACAATACATCCTAAGAAAGGGGCCATTATTAAATTTACCATTGGAAGAGCCCCTCGCAATGATTCCAATTGCTCGCCTTCAATAGCGGTAGCATTTTCATAGGCTAAGGAATAAACCACTGTGACTATACTAGCGAAAGCGCCGGCACTCAAGGCAAAATATGCGTATTTTATAATCATTATATTATTTTTTCACGGACACTCCCGCGATAATTTTGATGTTTCGAGAGACCTTGTTTTTCGGTCCCAGAGCATAATCCATTCTATTCACTGAAAACTGAGCCTTGTAGATTGTTTTAGTTTCAGTAGACTTGATTTCTATGGGTATAACAACATTTTTACTTTTTCCATGAAGAGTGAGTTTTCCTTTAGCAAAAACACCTTTTTCTGTTCGATAAACACTTGAGGAAACAAAATCAATGGTAGGGTATTTTTCTGCATGAAACCATTCTGAACTTTTGGCGTGCTTATTTTGGACACCATTTCCAGTATTAATTGATGCTACATTGATTTTTAAATCAAATTTAAGTCCTAAAGTAGAATCTGTTTTTGCTACCTCATCACTCGTTACTTTGCCACTCATTTCTTTAAAAACACCCGTAGCGTCTTTGCTGTAAAAAGCTATTTTGTAGGTGTCTACACTCTTCGTTTCTTGAGCGTTTAATATGAGGCCAATAAATAATGTAATTGTTAATATTCCTAATTTCTTCATCTTATTCTTCTTTAATTATTTCAATATCCGCGTGCAGCTCAACTTCGTTTGCAACGGAAGATAAATCCAGTCCCACTCCATATTCCATTCTATTTACTGATGTTGTGAAATATAATCCAGCCACCTCTCTTCCTCTCGAAGTAATCGTCCCGTTATGCGTCATCTGTACTTCTAGTTCTTTTGTAACACCGTGCATAGTGAAATCTCCAGTTAAGATATACATATTTTCTCCTTTTGAAGTAATTTTTTTACTCTTAAAGGTAATGGTAGGGTATTTTTCGGTATCAAAAAAGTCTGCAGAACGCAGATGCCCATCTCGAGAATCATTAGCCGTATTAATTGATGTAGCATCTATTGTTAATTCAACTTCTGAATTCAAAAAACCAGCATCATTCGTTTTAATCTTTAAATCAAACGACCTGAATTCACCCACAGCATACGATATGCCATTATGCTTTGCTTTAAACCCAAAATTAGAATGGGTATTATCGGCAGTCCATTGAGATACGCTTTGTGCTTTGAGGTTGATTCCGAGTGAAATCAGAAATAGAAGTAGAAGTGTTGTTTTTTTCATTTTATTCATTTTTAATTTACAATTTGATAATGTAAATGTAGAGTTCTCGAAATTAACGATTCTTAATCTAAATTAAGAATTGTCAGATGTGCGAATGACGATATTGAATCCAAGAATCTACAGATTGTTTAATTCATTTATCGTGCCAACTTTTGTTAAAAAACTGTTAACGTGTGTAATGAATTCAAGTTGGTCGCGTTAGCTTATTGACAAGTCGCTTAATGACGAGTTGTTTTCATATTTAGTAGTTTAGGTTAGAAAAGGGGGCGTCCGCCCTCTTTTTTTTTGCTTTCACCCAAATTTTATTGTGGTTTTTCTACTTTTGTCCTAATATCAAATGTCAAGATGAATAGCCCGAACAAAAAGCAACTTTTCATATTTAACAGTCTTTCAGGAAAAAAAGAGGCCTTTGTCCCGATTCACAAAGATAAAGTGGGAATGTATGTTTGTGGTCCTACTTTGTACAGTGAGCCCCATATGGGTAACATGAGAACCTTCATCAATTTTGATCTTGTCTACAGATATCTAATTCATTCGGGATATCAAGTGAAATATGTAAGAAATATTACGGACGCAGGACATATTACCAATAGCGCAGGAGAACAAGAAGACAGTATTGGTAATGCTGCCAGAATGGAGCAGCTGCAACCCTTAGAAATTGTTTACAAATACAATCTTAGATTTCAGGAGCTAAATAAAATATACAATTTATTACCCCCTTCTATTGAACCAACGGCAACTGGTCATATTCAAGAGCAAATTGAAATTATTGAGAAAATCATAGAAAATGGGTTTGCTTATGTAAAAAATGGCTCGGTTTATTTTGATGTAAAAAGCTACATGAAAAGCTACAACTATGGAGAGCTTAGTGGTAGAAAGGTGGATGAGCTAGAGAATGAGACTCGTGAGCTGAATGCTCAAGAGGAGAAAAAGTTTTTTGCCGATTTCGCTTTATGGAAAAAGGCCCAAAAAAATGATATGCAAATTTGGAGGTCTCCATGGGGAGATGGTAACCCGGGTTGGCATATTGAATGTACCGCAATGAGCACAAAATATCTCGGAGAAACCTTTGATATTCATGGCGGAGGTTTAGACTTAAAATTTCCTCATCATGAGGATGAAATCGCTCAAAGCTGCGGGGCCTCTGGCAAATCACCAGCAAACATTTGGATGCATGCAAATATGCTCAATGTAAATGGGAAAAAAATGAGTAAATCCCTGGGAAACTTTTTTCTACCACAGGAAATTGTTGATGGGTCTAGTACGCTATTTTCAAAACCATATTCACCCCAGGTGATTCGTTTTTTTATGATGCAGTCTCACTATCGAAGCACCTTAGATCTAACTGAAGAGGCATTAAATGCATCTGAAAAAGGTTTTGAGAGACTACAATTGTCTATGGAACTTTTGGAAAATGCTCCTGTTTCTGAATCCTCGTCTTTTGGCGTACCCTTATTGATACAATCATTTTATGATGCCATGAATGACGATTTTAATGCTCCTATTCTGATAGCAAACCTCTTTGATGCTGTTAAAAAAATAAATCTAATTCATGATAAAAAAGAGACGATAAATGCGGGAGATAAAGCTTTTTTATTGAATGAGATGAAGTCATTCATTCATGATGTCCTAGGCTTGAACTTCGGACTATCTAAAGCTGATGATCGATTAGGACCAGTTATGGATCTTGTTCTTGAGCTAAGACAAAATGCAAGGGATAAAAAAGATTGGGATACCTCTGATCTCATTCGTGATGGTTTAAAAAATGCCGGTATCGAGGTAAAAGATGGTAAAGAAAATACCCATTGGAAATAAACCATACCAATTCTTCAAAATTTACTGTACAATGAATCTTGGTTTATTTTATTTAAATTTGAGTAAACGCTAGAACTTATGAACATTACTTATTATGGCCACAATTCCTTTTTAGTTGAATTTGGTGGCAAGAAGCTATTATTTGACCCTTTTATTTCTGGTAACGGAATGGCATCAAATATTGATGTAAATTCGATTGAAGCTGATTATATTCTTTTGTCTCATGGCCACCAGGACCATATTCTTGATGCTGAATCAATCGCAAAGCGATGTGATGCAACAATCATATCAAACTTTGAAATCGTATCATGGTATGAGCCAAAAGGTGTGAAAGGACATCCCATGAATCACGGAGGTAAATATACCTTTGATTTTGGTACAGTGAAGTACGTGAATGCTATTCACTCTTCGGTATTACCAGACGGAACCTATGGGGGTAACCCCGGAGGGTTTGTGATTTGGAATGATGAAAATTGTTTCTATATGGCTTGTGATACGGCGCTTACTTATGATATGAAGTTGATCCCCTTAATGTGCCCTAAGCTAGACTTTGCCGTTTTGCCTTTGGGTGATAACTTTACAATGGGTATTGAAGAGGCAGTAATGGCATCTTCTTTCATTGAATGTAAAAACATTATTGGATGTCACTATGATACTTTTCCGATAATAGAAATGGATCAGAATAAGGCAAAAACGGCATTTGAATCAAAAGGCATTCATATTCACCTTCCAAAAATAGGTGAAACTATAAATATGTAAGTTTTACGTTTTTCACTTAAAAACAACCAAAAATGGCTAGAAAATGGTTCAAATCAATCATTTTTAAGCTAAAAGCGTCCTTTTTTAACAAAAAATGAAAAATTTCTGAATGGGACAATTATAG
>WTIB01000127.1 GCA_011522905.1 Crocinitomicaceae bacterium
AGATAAAACGTATCTAAACAAAGGTGAAACAGTCATTTTATCGGAACTCAAAAACATTAATAATCAAATATCATCCTTAATTCACGGACAACTACCTAAAAATGGCAAATACAATGAAATCATATTTTGTGCGAAAAGCATACATCCAAGCCAAATTATTTCTTGTATGACCTCTATTGGTAAAAGAAATATTGACTTTAAAATTGCACAACCCCAAACGAGCTTTATTATTGGAAGTAATTCAATAGATTCCAAAGGGGATTTTTATTCTATGAAATTGAACTCAATAAACCGTCCTGGAAATTTGAGATCAAAAAGACTATTTGACATTCTTCTTTCATTGATGTTCATCATATTCAGCCCAATTATGATTTGGTTGTATACATCTAAAATGCGATATCTAAAAAATGTATTGTCTGTCATGCTCGGTCAAAAATCATTTGTCGGGTATCATTTTTCAAATATTGAGGAAGCAGAAGTTCAATTGTTGCCAAATTTGAAGAAGGGAGTATTGACACCACTATCCGGTATAGAAAATGTAAACAAAGAGATGATTGACCAAGTGAATATTCTATATGCCAAAGAATATTCAGTTCTCAATGACTTCGCAATATTGTTGAAAAAATGGAGATTTTTAGACCTTTAATTTTATTCTCTTATTAATGTTTTCTATCTTTACCACGTTAAAAATTCGCGTTAGAATCCAATGGCAGAAATTGAAATAAGACTCCCGAAAATGGGAGAAAGTGTAACAGAGGCGACGATTACAAATTGGTTAAAAAATCCAGGAGATAGTGTTTCTTTAGATGAGCCCTTAGTTGAAGTAGCAACAGACAAGGTAGATAACGAATTGCCTTCAGAGGCAGAGGGTGTACTTGTAAAACAACTCTTTAAAAAAGATGAAGTCGCACAAGTGGGAGATGTTATTGCAATTATTTCCACAGATGGTGATGCACAACCCGTTGAGGATGACGATGACTCGCAGACCATCACCTCTCCGGAAGAACCGGTTACAGAAAAAGTCTTAGAACCTGAAATTGATATAGCCATTCCTTCAAATGGGAATGAAGTCATAAAAATTTCTAAAAATGGTTCTAATGGGAAATACTTCTCACCACTCGTAAGAAGTATTGCACAAAAAGAAGGAATTAGCCAAGAGGTTTTAGAATCATTAAACGGAAGTGGATTGGATGGTAGGGTTACCAAAAAAGACATTTTAGCTTATGTAAATGGTGAGGTAAAAGCCAAAACGACAAGCACAACAGCTCCAGTTGTCGAGAAAAGCAATACAGTCCAAATTAAAGAAGCTCCTCCAGTTGTCCCTAATGGTGAGGATGAAATCATTGAAATGGATAGAATGCGAAGATTAATTGCCGACCACATGGTGATGTCGAAGCAGGTTTCTCCTCATGTTACTTCTTATGTTGAGGCGGATGTCACAAACATCGTTGAATGGCGAAACAAAATTAAAGGAGCTTACAAACAACGTGAAGGAGAAAACATAACCTTTACCCCTATTTTAATTGAAGCCATCGTGAAGGCGATTAAGGACTTCCCAATGGTTAATGTTTCTGTTTCAGGAAATCAAATCATTAAAAGAAAAAATATCAATATTGGAATGGCTACGGCCTTACCTAGTGGGAATTTAATTGTACCTGTAATAAAGAATGCCGATCGATTAAGTTTATCTGGATTGACAAAAAGCGTTAATGAGCTTGCGAATAATGCCAGAGAAAACAAATTAAAACCGGAAGATATACAAGGAGGAACATACACCGTAACAAATGTTGGTTCATTTGGAAACGTCATGGGAACCCCAATTATTAATCAACCCCAAGTTGCCATTCTAGCATTAGGAGCTATCAGAAAAGTACCTGCTGTTATTGAAACAAGTCAGGGTGATTTTATAGGAATTCGACACAAAATGTATCTTTCACACTCCTATGACCACAGAGTGGTAGATGGAGCTTTGGGTGGTCGATTTGTTCGAAAAGTGGCTGACTATTTAGAAGAATTCAATATAAATCGCGATATTTAACCTACAAGAGTTGAAATTATGGAAAGTTTAAGAATCAAATTGGTCCTAGTGACCCTCCTTTTTATTCCTTTTGCTGGAAAGTCTCAGTATACAGAAATTGAAGTTAAAAACATCATTTCACAAGCCTCAGAACAAGAGCTTGTGATAGAATGCTCAAGATTACTTCAAGAGAACTTCTTCCACTTTGCGGATCTAATTACAGATAAACTACTGGAGATGAATCCAGAAAGTGCAAATTACAAATATAGAAAGGGTTTCATAGAGCTTGAAATGCGTCATAATTACGAAAGAGCCATTGAATTATTCTCAACTTCGACTGGAAATATTGATAAGAATTATGACATGTATTCAGTGAAAGAAGGTGCTGTTCCTGCGGATATATTCTATCATTTAGCTCGAGCGTACCATTTGAACGAAGACTTTGAAAATGCGATTAAAAACTATGACTTGTTTATAGAGAAAAGTGACAAAAGATCTGAATTAATTCCAGAAGCTGAAAACAGAAAGATACAATGTGGTGTGGCAAAAAAGTTAATGGCCAGTCCTAAAGATGTTGATGTAGCAAATCTTGGGGATTCGATTAATACAGAATATGCTGACTTTTCATCAAATATTTCTCTCGATGGGCGTGCATTGTATTACACATCGAGAAGACCCTGGGAAAATGGTGAATCTAACGGATTTAGAGATCCAATGCTCAACCATTATCCTGAGGATATTTACCAAGCGCAACTTGACGAGAATAACGCATGGCATAATCCATCGAGAATGACCATGTGTAAACCTAACTTAAACGAAGCAACTGTAAGTGTGAGTATAGACGAAAGAAGAGTATATACTTATAACGACAAAAGTGGATTAGGTGATATTTATTATAGTGATTATTTAAATGGGCAGTTTTCTCCAATTTTACCTGTTAAAATAGACAAAGTAAATACAGAAGAGAGATGGGAAACGCATTACACTGTTTCGGCTGATGGAAATAGCATATTTTTTGTTTCCGATAGAGAGGGAGGTTATGGTAAAAGAGATATTTACTATATGGAAAAAATAAACGGGGAATGGAGTGAAGCCAAAAATATGGGAGGTAATATCAATTCAGCATGGGATGAGGATGCGCCATTTATGGGACTAGACAATAATGTTCTGTATTTTTCAAGTACAGATTCCACAAGTATGGGAGAGTTTGATATCTTCATGGCTGTTCGAGATGAAAATAATATCTGGTCTAATCCTGTCAACCTTGGATATCCAATAAATTCAGTTGGAGACGATCTTTTTTACACGCATACAGCAGATGGGCAAAAAGCATATCTTACTTCATTTAGGAAGGGTGGAAAAGGTGAAAAAGACATCTACAGAATTGATATGAATAGTGAAGTTAAAAATATAGCCTTTTTGAACGGAGAAATCATTCACGCTCAAGGAAAAGAAATACCTGAAGATTCATATATCGTTATTTCATGTTTAAATTGTGATGACACAGAGAAAAGAACCTTGACACCAAGAATTCGAGATGGTGTTTTCCTTTCAAAACTTGAAAAATGTAAAGAATATGAATTATCATACTTCTACAATGAAAATACCCAAAACCCATATACAGAAACTTTCTCAACAAATTGTGATTTAACCTATGAGGAAATTAACAAAAGAGTCCTTCTAGATGATGAAAAGGAAGTCATTATTCCATTCTTCGAATATATTCTTGAAGGAGTTGTGGCAGATCGAAAAACTGGTGAAGTAATTCCTAGTGCGAACGTCTACATATATGAATTAAACAGCAAAGACAGTCTAGAAACATTAGTTTCTGACAGCGAAGGTGCTTTCACTTCTGGCTTAGTGGAAAGAAAACCATTTGGTTTTGAACTAAATTTCGGAGTTGATGTTTCTGCGGAAGGATATTTAAATGGCTCATTTAAAATTGAAACTACGTTAGGTGCTGATTCAGTAATCCGTCTCACCTATTTATTGGAAAAGAAAGAAATTGGAGCAGATCTCGGCCCATATATGATTTACTATAATTATGACAAATATGACATCCGTGAAGATGCCAAAGTTGAACTTGATAAAATTGTTAAGATTATGAATGAAAACCCTGAGGTTAAAATTGAGTTGGGATCTCACACGGATTGTCGTGGACCATCTAAATACAACCTCTGGTTATCGAAAAAAAGAGCTAAATCCGCCTCAAACTACATAAGTGCTAGAA
>WTIB01000213.1:0-12491 GCA_011522905.1 Crocinitomicaceae bacterium
GTACCCGGACCTTCTGGTATGCCACCCGCATCACCAACGGCTAAACCACTACCAAGGGTTCCTGTAATCACCAATCCGTCCTCCCCATTAATAGCCACTGTGCCATCTACAGCATCTATGGTGCGGCCAGCTCCAGCTCCGCCTTGGTCGTAGGCTTGGTCCAAGGTATTATAATTACCTTCTAGCCCAATCTTAGACCATTTTGTTCCTTCCCAATAATAAAAACCTGTACCACTCCCACCAATTACTGAAGTATTTATGTTATAAACCAACAAACCAATCGCTGGTGCTGTTACAGGTTCTGAAGCATTAACATCGGATAATGAAATTCTTGGAATCAAAATCCCCTTGGTGGTACTTTTTAGGTCCAAAAGGGCACTTCCGTCTGGAGCACTTCCGTCGTTGTTAATCGCCACACCTTCCTGTGCCTGTAATTGTAAGGCAAAGGTGCACATCAAAATAAGCAATATCTTTTTCATAACAAATAGAATTAAACAAACTGAAAATAGCGGTTGAAAAGTCAAAAGTTATACCCATATTAGACTGGGTTAACTAAATCTTTAGATCACTGTAAGTCTGAATGTTGTTAATAGTTCTAAGTGCAAAATTAGGACATTTTTAGCATTAAAACCAAAAGAAAATAAACGACCAAAATCTATGTACAAAACTGGCCTAAAATAGAGATTGAATGTTTTACATTTTGCTTCCAATGGTCCAAGCAATCAGCGTAGCTCGCTGTTTGGCTTTTTCGGCATTTGAGCCCATGAAATGCGCATCAACTGTTTGATGAAAAATGGAAACCCAGCTGTCAAAATGTGCCTTTTTGATGTTCATTGATGCGTGGACATCAGTCACATTAGTGGTATAACCACTTTTGTCGAAAAGCACAAAATTCCAAAAATGCTCCATTCGGGGTTTGTGCTTCTCAAAATCTATGTGCGCAAAGAAAGGGGAAAGTGTTTCATCTTCAAGAATCTTTTTATAAAAGACATCCACCAAAAAAGATACATCCTCAGGACTTTCAAGATCTTTCATCTTCAGCGCTAAATAATCCATAAACGAGGCAAAGCTGGGCGCTCAAATAAGTCAGCATCACCCAAAAGGCATCATAGTCAAAGGCATTTACAAACAAGCGAACAGATAAGAGACTATCAGATACCACAAATAAAACAGCACCCATTACAAGCAACCAACCCCAAGATTTTGTGACCAGCATTGCCGCCATCCACAGCATGCTAGATATCACCAATCCATAGACCATGACCGGTATTCGCATCTCACCCAAATGAGGCCACAAATAAGACATCAAAGCCACATAATACACGAGCATAATGACGCCCAGAAAGCTATTTTTGATATTCAGTGTGATGGCATTTGACCTCTTTTTGAAAATCCATATATAAAACAAATGGGCCAACAAAAAGCTGAGCAGTCCCAAAATAAAAAAAGAACGACCATCAAAAATGAGAAGCAAATCCCCTAAAGCCGAAAACCCAATGGCACCAATAAGCGTCCTGTCCAAAACTTTTATTGGAGACTCGAAGAAAAGTAATAAAAGTGAAGGAACGAGAAAGGGTTTGAGCCACATGGCAAATTCCGATCCTGAAATCAACAACGAAAGATAGGTGATGTAGAAAAGTATAATAAATAGGAGTCCTTTCATGACCTCACCTTATAGCTTGAAGGGGTCGGCTGTTCCATTGAAAAGAAAATAGACATCACAAAAGAGACAAAAGCATAAACCATGACCATGTAAATGGCTGATTGATGACCAAACCAGCTTCCTACAGCATAGAAAACAACAAATACATACCCTAACTTCACCAACTCAAATACCCAGCTCCATCGATTGCGATCCATAAGATCCGTAAGTGTATAAAGTGCGATAAAAATAAAGCCCGCATACATGAGAATCTGAGAAAAGGATAAATCTCCAATACGGTAAAATAAATCCGATAAAAAGGCAAGCATTAAAAGAAGCTGAACAATACTCCAAATCAACAAAGGGGTGCCAATCTTGGGTCGGTATTTTTCAAAATCATAAACATCATCAATTTTGTCAACAGGATATTTGTCGTCAAAACCATCCGGACGCCACCCTGTTGGTCTAAACCAAATGGTAAGTTTGTCTATAAATTTAGGTGCCCTCCATGCGTCTTTAATCAAAATCCATAGGTGCTGAAAATTTATTTTATACGGATTCCACGTTCGCGCAGGTCTTGAAACGCCATAAACGGGCGGAACATCATCCAGCTCCTCCTGAAAAGTGCCAAAAAGGAAATCCCAAACAATGAAGATTTGACTCAAATTTTTATCAAGGTATTCGGGATTGATGGCGTGATGCACACGATGATGAGAAGGTGTGACGATAATGTATTCTAAAATACCCAATTTGCCCATATGTTGGGTATGATACCAAAACTGCATAAAGAGGTGCAAGGGAAGAACAACCGCTATTACCTCAGCGGGAACACCCAAAAGTGCAGCCGGAATCAATAAAATCTCAAAAAAGTCAAAAAATATAGAAACCGGTTGACGCAGTGCACAAGCCAAATTAAATTCCTCGCTACTGTGATGAATAACGTGCTCATTCCAAAACAGATTCACATGATGCCATACACGGTGTTTCCAATATCCATAGAAATCTATAACGACGAAAGCGACCACATACACCAAAATGGTATTTTCAATCTTATAAATGGCGAGATGTTCAACCAACCATGCATAGGCAATGATTTTAAAGGTCAGACCGAGTACATCCTTAAGGACATTGGACATCCCCGAGCTCATACTTGAAATCGCATCATCTAAGGGCACCGTATCTTTCTTTTTTACGATTCCATAGACTTTTTCAATAATTACCAATACCAAAAATGCAGGCATGGCAAACAATAACATCTTTCCGTATTCAGCCACTTTTTTGTTCTATGTCATAAAGGTAAAAAGAATTAAAAAAATGCACGTACTTCCATGCCTCCAGTATGGATAATTCTGGTGTTTTCCGATTTTCTACCCAGATACTGAAAAGTAATTTGAAGATTTTTGGAAACGGTTTTTTGATAACCAATACTCCACGTATAGTTCAGTCCTGGACGGAGGGCTTCCAACATTTCAAAACCAATTGCCGAATTCACATTGCCATCATAGTCTATTTTTAGGACCTTAAATTCCCCCTGAAAGCTTCCTTTATCAGTTTGATTGTATTTAAATGTACTTCCAAAATCAATAATCTGACAGGTTTCCCCATCCCCTCCAGTAAGTACGTTTTCCTTTTGCACAGCACGCGCATCAAGGGTCAATCTAAAATTGGTTGAGGGCTGGTAGCTTAAAGTCGGCTTTATCCATTCATAATTGATGGAATAATCTCTGCCCGAGGTATAATCAGCCAAGGCTTCCTTTAGTCCCTGCTGCCCAACCAAAACCAAGGCAAATTTTCTGGTGATATTCCAACGCAAATTGAGCTCATTATATCGATTGGTTCTAGAATCAAATCCGGAGGCCAATAAGGTTTTGGATTGATTTTGCTGGAAGTTATAACCAGCGGCAAAAATCGATGAGGTTCTGTTAAAAAAGAGGGCATTTCGAATAAATGCGTTGGTCGATATTAAGGCACTATCAGCTACCCTGTTTTCAAATGGGTTAAATACGTTGCCATTATCGATGTTGTTTGTTTTTTTATTCACCCGAAATCTGGCCTGATCGGAGAATCTAGACATGAATTTTAAGAAACCCTTCTTTTTGGACCAAATACGTTCAGGTCTCCAATAAATGGACTGGTTAAACTCATTGGAATAGGTGTTCACATAGGTGTTGCTGGGAACAAAAACCCTAATGTAATCTGCCTGGTCAATAAACTGAGCCACCTCAAATTCATTCAAATCTTTGATGCCATCTTCATTATAATCAATCCAGGTATAGATTCCCTGCCCACTGTTTACCTCGATATATAGAAACTCTCTTTTTTGTTCCAACCCCGAGCCTACCTCATAGAAAGTAGACCACTGAAGTGCATTTTTCCAGGCCTTAAAATTATATTCTACTCGACCGATCAATGAATTTTCAGGTTTTTGATTCATTAAAATGGTATCAAATACATCCAACGAGCGGTATCCCCCAATCAATCTGAGCTTTTGATTTTTTAAAGAATTGAAATGCAGCTCTGCCCCAGCCGTTGTGGCCTTTGCGGTTTTTTTTAAGGATAGACTGTCAACCCTTCTATCAAATCGCTCTCGGTAATAAATTTTGTATTCCAATTTACTGGTGTCATGGTTGGAAAGATAAAATTGATAATCAAAAAATTCATAGCTCGGATTGACGGCATTGGTGTCTCCTGTGAACATATTTCTTTCATGGTCGTCCTTATACCCAAGCTTAAATGGACCAATATTTTTGGATAGATTCAATCGGTGCCTGAAAAACTTGCTTTGGTTCTCAGCTTCTGCACTCAAATAGCTCGCATCCCAATTGGCTGACCAGCCTTCTTGATTCCACTTACCTAGCGAAAAGATTCTATTTCCTTTATAGTCATCACCAACACCAAAATGCTGGGCATCTAAAGCCATCGAACCGAACTTTTTATGCGAAAGTTTGCTTCCCAAGGTACCAATAAGCTGGTACCCCTCATAACCTTTATCCCGGGTATTCCAATCTCTATCAAATTCTACTGCACGATACTGCTGTATAGGTTTAAAAGAAGCAGATAGGTATTCGATTTCAGCAGAATTCTGTATGGTCCAAAGGGCTATACTATCGGATTTACCAAACTTTTTGGTGTTGAGCCATCGTGTTCGATTTGAGATACCAATATTGTCCTCTGCCGATAAGGATGAAAAAGTATTCAGGTCCGTATTGCTCAGCGCCCATTCACTTTCGATGGAGTTATTTTTAGAATAGCTCCATTTAAATCCACTACTGATCATTTGCTGTTTTTTGGGCGTTATGATACTTCGAGAAGGCACATAGTCTCCCTGTGAAACACCAGCAACAGGAGCGATCCAGCGAAATACCTTGCCAAGCGCATTATAACTGTCCAAAACGTAATCTCCATTTCCGCTTCCCACGTATTCGAAAAATACCCTGTAAAAAGCGGAGTCTGGATTGACACTGAATACCAATACCGAATCTACTCCAAGGGTATCTATTAGTTTATAGAGATTCTGGTTGTCAAAGTACCCTACAGAATCTATCGAATTGATTTTGGCCAAATCCAAGCTATCCCCAATCTGAGATAAATAAAATCTTTGATCGGGAGAAATTTCCTGTTGTAAAGGCTGATTTTTGGCATCTTGCTCACCATACAAGTTGATCCAGAAATCCATTTTTTTGCTCTTAAACACCAAAGATTCCTGTATCAAAGAACGGGCATAATTCTGGTCAGAATATTGAAACTCGACCACGATACGCGTATCCTTTGTGATTAGATTACGAGAAGTAAAGACCAGCTCAGATGAATTATAATCTATAGTATAATCAAACTCTTGACCCCTTTCCAAAAGCTTCCCGTCAATAAATACTTTTTCTGTTCCTGATAGGACAACAATAAAAGGCTCATTCTCTGCCCCTACCAATCTATATGGCCCTTGATTTGCCTCTACACCCTGAATAATTTGCCTGTTAAATTTACCCTTAGATAGGGCCCCACTTGTTTGAGTGCTCCATTCATTGTTTTTGGCCGTCAACCAGCTATAGTTGAAAGACAAACCCTGTGCTCTTTTGCGGTAATTCATGAAATACCCCTTTGGTTTTGATAACCAAAAATCTCCAGCAATCAGCTTTAATCGGTCATTATAGATTTGGATAAAAACCTTGTCAAACTCTTGAAGCTTATTCGTGTTACCGTCGGGTTGAATAGGGATGTTCGCATCAGAAACGGAGGCAAGCATTTTTAAGTCCGGAGAAATATTTCCTGACAGCTCAAGATTGAGTGAGGAATTAATCCCTAAATCCTGATTATTTCCAAAAGAGACACCCCTTGAAATCGATCCATTTTTATTGAGCTGACTCCCTCCAAAAACATCTTGTACCGAATATGAGTTTTCGATTTTAAATAAGTTATAATTGTCCTTTTGTTCAGAGTAAATCATGCTCGAATCTCTTAAACGATATTGTTTCGAAAAGTCCAATGGCAAAACTTTGTATGAAAAAATGAGCGTATCACCTATCGGGTCATTCAGAACAAATAGAGCACTTGCAAAGTCGAGCTCATATTTGGTGTCAGGGATGACTTGATCCTTATGATATACCTTAAAAGAGTTTGGATAAATACTCAGCGTATCTAGGTCCACCGAATCAACTACAAATATTTTTTTAAGCCGGGATGGAGTGCTCTGTGCAAACAAACCATGTTGAATCCAAATGAACGTAAGAAAAATAAAAATGAACTTCATCCCAGACATCTTAATAAAGATACAGCCTTGTATTGAAAAACGCTACTTTGAGGATTCCATTGTTCTTATTTGTTGATGTTTTTTTGGAGCACTTTGAAAAGCTCAACCATAGTTCCTTCCTCCAACTTGTAATCTGCTTGATGCCCATACTTTTGAAGGCAGTTTAGGGAAGTATTACCCCAAACGATGATGGTGCTGCCTGCTTTGATGGCATTCTGTTTAAAAAATGAATCAATGTTACTAGGGCTACTGAACACATAGATATCACAAGGTTCAATCAGCATGGGAAAATCTACTGTTTTATAGACCTCAATTGTTGAATACTGATTTGGAATAAGATATTTTGTGACAGACAATGCCGAAAGATTAGAATGAGGAATCAATACTTTCTTTTGTCCGAGCCATTGAGAAAAATCTTTCGCTACCCGATCCGGGTCACCAGCATTTTCAGCAATATAATCACAGGAGTACCCCAAGTCAAGAAGCCGTTTTTGAGTTTGTGAACCATTACACGCCAATATGTATGCTGATAAATCAATCTGACCTGAATCCAATACAAACTTTGCCGAACGAATACTTGGAAAAAAGATGACCTCAAACGGTGAATTTATTTGAAATGATAAAGGCTCGAAACGAATGAGCGATTCAAAAACCCCTTTAATGTTTTGCGAATTCAGGTAATGAGGAATTTCTTCCAGTTCAGATTCAGCTTTAGAAATAAAAACGGTCATTAGACCTGCTGGTGTTGTAGATGTTCCACAATCTTTGCTGGAAAATCAGGAGTGTCTTTATATGGAAACCTGAAATATCGAGACGCGTGCATGGCATAATCTGAATAGGCCACATGAACATATCTATTGTCGCAATACACTCCTAAAGGCAATTGACAACCTCCATCCATTAACCTCAATACCTCCCGTTCTAAATGAACCAACTTTTGTACCTCAGTATCGTTGATTTTTTGAAGTATTTGATGTAATTCCTTGTCTTGCTCGCGAATCTGAATGGCCAAAACACCTTGAGCTGGAGCAGGGACAAACTCATCAGGTGTGAGGTCCACTGTAATTAAATCTGACAAGTCTAGCTTTAATCTTTCAACACCGGCTTTGGCCAACAAAATGGCATCATATTCACCTGACTTGAGTTTCTCTACTCTGGTTGGAACATTTCCTCTTAGATCTTTAATTTCAACGTCAGACCTTAGTGCTAATAGCTGAGATTTCCGCCGGGCAGCTGATGTACCCACAACCGCTTTTTTCTTCAGCTCCCAGAGTGCATTCGGTGCATGAGCAGATTTTCTAATGAGTAAAAGCTCACAAGGATTTGCACGCTGAGAAACCGCTGCTGTAATCAACCCTTCCGGTGTGCTTGTTTCTAAATCTTTATGAGAATGTACGGCAATATCAATGTCGTGATTCAATAAGGCTACCTCAATTTCTTTAGTGAAAAAACCCTTGCCTTCGATCTTATCAAAGCTTAAATCCTGTATGCGATCACCCTTTGTTTTGATGACCTGAATATTTACATGCTGACCAATTGCCTCCAATTGAGCCTTCACATGATTTGCCTGCCACATAGCCAAATCACTACCTCTTGTACCTATTGTTATTGTTTTAACTTGAAGCATTGTTCTTCAGAATAATTTCTTTCGCCAATTTCATGGGGCCACTGATGTATTTCTTTTCAACATAACCCAATACCTTATCGAATACTTCTCGTGTTTCCGGGTCCATGTTTTCAATATCTGATTTAAAAACTTCAGCAACAGCCGTTCTACGAATTTCCTTTACTTGTTTTGGAACTTCTTTCATTGCAAGCTCTACATTGCGTTCCTTTGTCAATTGCATGAATGCAACATTTGCTTCTTCAAGTATTTTTTTGACCTGAATGACCTCCCCTGATCTCACCTTAAGATTATCGTCTGAAACCTTTTGGAGGTAATCAATGGAAACATAATTCGTATTATACGAACGAACTACTTCCGGGTCAATATCTGAAGGAATAGCAATATCAACTATGGTTTTTCGATCATTATCTCCATTCAAAAGTTGTTTATATGCAGGAACATCTATCAAATGCTTATCAGCTCCTGTGCAAGTAAGTAAGACATCGAAACCATCTTGGTATTCACCTAATTCTGCCAATGAAAAAGCCTTTCCACCAATATCATTTGCCAACTTTTCGGCATTTTCTATAGAACGATTGAAAACAACAAAGTTACTGTAGCCATGCTTTTTCAGAAATTTACACATCGTGGTATTCGTTAGCCCTGCTCCCACGATTACAAATTTAGCATCAAGGGCTATGTTCAGATTTCTCAGCTTATGATAAGCGAGAGAAACCACAGAAACTGGTTTTTTTGCAATATTGGTTTCTGTATAAACCTTTTTGGCTGTTTCAATTACTTTTCTGGTTAATAAACGAATGAAATCACCAGTCAATCCGTAAGACTTCGAGGCCTCATATGCTCCACGTACCTGAGTAATGATTTCTCTTTCTCCTACAATCATAGAATCGATTGATGACGCCACAGACAAGGCATGCTTTACAGCATCTGCTTTGTGAAACACCTCTACTTTTTGACAAAGCTCATCTAAGTGTACTCGTTCCATTTCTGGATACAAGAAGGATAAAAAATCTTCCGTGGAAATATTTTGATAAGCAACAAAGGTGAATTCTACCCTGTTGCAAGTAGTTAAATACATCATTTCTTTGAAGCCAAAATGAGCCTTTGCCTCTGACAAACGAGTACTTTGATTTTCCGCATCAATATGAAGCAAACCTATTTGATTTACATCAAGATTTCTGTGGGTAAAAGCGTGGATATATAATGTCTCTAACACGTATAATATAACTACTTGACAAATATCGGGAGTCACCAAGGAAATATTGTCATAATATTGTCATAACCATAAATTAATTCCATATTTATCCCATCACTTAGATTTAAACCTATATGAAAAAAATAGATGCCTTATTATTTGACCTTGGAGGTGTACTTATTGATGTAGATTATCATAAAACCATCGATGCTTTTGCTCAATTGGGGGTTCAAAACCCCTCTGATTTGTATAATCAATTTGGTCAAAATCAATTATTCGATCAATACGAAAAAGGAGAAGTGTCGAGTAAATTCTTTTTAGAGCAGCTAAAACCACTGACAAAAAATAACACGAGTGAACCTGATATTGTTACTGCTTGGAATGCTATGATTGGTGATTTTCCAACTGAAAAGCTTGACTTTATAGCTGAATTGTCACAACATCATCCATGCTTTTTATTGAGCAATACAAATGAAATACATCTTAAAAAAGCCATTGAAAATTTACAAAAAACAGCTTTTAAGAATTTAGATGATTTATTCATAAAATGTTATTATTCTCATATTATCGGGAAAAGAAAGCCTGAAGTAGAGACCTTTAAATGGGTTGTTGATCAAATGGGTATGGAGGCAAATAAAGTGCTTTTTATAGACGATTCTCCACAACATATTGAAGGCGCAAAAAAGGCTGGGTTACAAGTAATTTATTACAAAGAAGCTTCTGATTTATTCAGTATAAGAGATAGGGTTAATTTTCTCTAATCAAATGGATAAAGCCATGCTTCATGCCTTCATCAAATAATAATTTATAAGAATATACCCCCTGCATCAGGTCAGAACCGTCAAATGATTTTCCTGAAAACGGCTCTTCATTCTCTTTATGACTATATACCCTGTTACCCCATCGGTCAAAATACATGATTTCGTATGCATTACAGGTTTTGAAATATGCTTCCAAATCAAAAACATCATTAGCCCCGTCGCCATTTGGGGTTAATACATTGGGGAAATCAAAATCATTGAATGAATAGATATTTATGATTTCCAATTCAGTAAAGGATACAGGGGATTCACAGCCATTAATTGTTACCATCACCGAATAGGTCCCCATATCTTCAATTAAAGCTGGAAATATCAACGACTCTTCGGTTGAACTAAAACCATTGGGCCCAGTCCAAGAATAAAAGGCATCCGCATTAGGATTCAAAGAAATTTCTAATACATCCCCTGGACAATCCAATGGACTGTTGGTTGATATAACTGGAGCGCTTGGTATTGGATACACAATAAGCTCGTATGTAATGATTGAATCACAGCCTAGAGTTGTGAAAAGATTAAAGTCGTAGGTTCCAGATGTGGTCATTGTGGTGCCCTCATAGGTAATGGATTCTCCTTCACATATCGCTGTATCTATTACGAAAGCATATGCTGGATTAACAGTGAGATTAAGCTGAACTGTGGAATCACATCCAGAAATGGATTGGAGATTTTGAACATATATGCCCGTTGTGTTTATTTCATCAGGTCCAAATTGATATGTTTGGTTTGAGCAAATTGTTTCTACAATATTTATGTCGTAGGTCTCATTGACCTCAATTGCGGCAACAGTGGTATCACTATTACAACCGTCAACTTGAATGTATATCGAATAATCTCCGGAATTGTCATTTGACAAATCAGGAATAAATGTATTTGCGCTGTTCGATGTAAAACCATCTGGTCCCTCCCAAAAATAGATGGCATCAGTAACCTCAGTTGTTGATAAGAAAAGTGTATCTGTACTACAAATGGGATCATTCGTATTGAGGTCTGGTGAAGGAATAGGTGCTGGCTCAGTAATTTCCACTGATGTAATCTCTTCACAAGCACCATCTCTGACATAAACATCATAGTTACCAGGACCCAACTCATCAAAGCTTGGTGTTGAAGAGTAGGAAATACCATCCAAAGAGTACTCAAGATTGTTTCCAATTGCTGTAATCTCTATCTCTCCGTCTTCAAAACCATTGCAAGACACATCAAATTTGGTAACTGCTAAAACTTCAAAAGGGATAAATATTGGCGCTGGCGCGTCAAATGTCGGACTACCCTGAGGCACACCATCATAAGTGGCATTTCCTTGAATGTTATTATAGTTGTTATCCATTTTATAATAACCCAATAAATCAGGTTCAGCATTTGGATTTAGTAATAAATTCATGTTGAGCCTAATCTGTTGTTCTGTCCGTGCAGTCTGCCAAATTCGAACCTCATCAATTCTTCCTCTAAATTGTTCAGGTCCATTGGTCCAATTTGATCTGCTTCCGATAGCTACATCCCAATCATTGGTCACAAGATCACCTGTGGCAGGCACTTCATTAACTAAACAACCATCAACATAGTACTTTATGGATGAACCATCATAAGTTGCCGCCACATGATACCAAGTGTTGGTGCTTAAAGTATATGGATTAAGACATATATAAAAATCATTCGTTGTCGTAATCTGAAAACTGTTTGGTCGGAAAAGATAATTGCAATCTGTAGTGGCATCATGCTTTGAAATGATGTTGGCATTATTCTGCCTCCTCATGACCGCTTCAACGGTAATTTGGTTACCACTTACATCTAAGTCTCCAATATTTACCCATTTCTCTCCTGGACCTTCAACATTGACAACATTTTGCGCTGTCACGTTTGGCGCGAAGAAAACTAGTAAAGTCAATAAAGCATAAATGTACTGATAGAAAATATGGTTTGAAATAAGGATTTTCAATTCAGTATGTTTAGTTCTGCTATATAGACACATCAACTACAAAAATAGTTGCATCCAGCATATAAAATATAAAAATTGATTTTTTTGTCTACTCGAAGATGTGAATAAACCCAGATAAGGACTTCATTCCGTATGTCAAATGGTAGAAATAAACCCCCTCAGGAAGTTTTTCTCCAACAAATGAAACACCATTGAAAGATTCTTCCCCTCTCTCTTGTTCAAAGACTTGATTACCCCAGCGATCACGAATCGAGAAGCTAAAATCCTCACAGTATCCAATATAATCTTCTACTATGATTTCGTCATTAACCCCATCATTGTTCGCAGTAATTACATTTGGGAATGTAAATTCGTCTATTTCAAAGTTTTCTATACCTAATTCCAATTCCGCTACTTCAGAGACACATGAATTAAGCGAATAATAAGCCGTATATGTACCCTCATTTGTGTAATTCAATTCAAATTCATTATTTGCCTCTTCCGAGAAGTACCCATTTGGTCCGTTCCAATGGAATTCAGCATTCGGAAT
>WTIB01000213.1:12591-15787 GCA_011522905.1 Crocinitomicaceae bacterium
GCTGAGTCAATTACATAATCTCCATCTAATGTTCCAAACGGACTAGGAAAGCCGGGGTCTGTGCAACAAAGATTTTGATTAAAAAGCTCCGCTGTTGCCGAACCAGTTACATCAACTGCATTGTTATTCGAATTCATGTTAAACTCACAGGTTTCAACAGTACCTCCACAATCAACAAGAGCACCATCCGCATAAAATTCGTCAGTCAACGATATTGTTCCAGAGTTACAAACGTATCCGTTGGTGTAAACGCTTGGGGCAGTCACTGTAGCCTCATTGAAAAAAGTTCCGTTTATGTTTAGGGTATTGTCCGTTACAAAGTCTCCTTGATTAATAAAGACACCTACAGTTGTAACCTCTAAGGTATTTGATGTATTGAAGACACCATTTGCACCTAAAATGAAGGTGCCTTGAACATTCATTGACGAATTTGCAGTCACAACGTGGTTAATAATTACCGTATCTCCTTGTTGAATACTGTTGTTTGGACAACCATTATCCCAAATAGTGCAATTGTTGTATGAACCATCGCTAATAGTGGTATAAACCGTTGCATTCGCCGAAAAAATAAGACCAAAGAAAAAAGCCAAAGACCAAAATGCTTTTAGTTTGTTCGCTAACATATTTAGGTTATTCTTCACAATAGTTAATTCGCTGTTGAGTTGATAAGACGCGATTAGAACCATATTGGTTGCATCAAGTTACATTTTTTTTTGAAGTTATCATAATTAATTACCTCAAAATATGCAAATAACCAACTTTCGTTACGACCTAAATTGTGGGATTGAACAAACCCAAATTGGGAAAATCAAAATCTACTATAATCTAAACGTACTCAGCCAATTCCATCCATCGTTCTGTTTTTTGATCAATCAAATCCACAACTTCACCAAGTCTTTTACCCATATCATATAGCTCAGCATTTGTTCTCGATTCGTCAGAAAGACCTTCTGTTAAATCTGCTTTTTCTATTTCAAGTTTTTCTAAATCAATTTCTAACTGTTTGAACTCCTCATTTTCTTTAAAGCTCAATTTTGTTTTGACCTTGGAAGCTGATTTGTTTTTGTGTTGAGCTTCTTTGTTTTGACTTACAACTTTATTTTCCTTTTCAATTTGCTTCTCTTGTTTTCTAAAATCAGTGTAATTTCCGAGTATATCTTTCACCTCTCCGTCTCCTTGAAATACGAGTAAATGATCGACCATTTTGTCCATAAAATAACGATCGTGAGAAACAACAATAAGACAACCTTGAAAATTTCTCAAATACTCTTCAAGAACAGCCATGGCAAAAATATCTAAGTCATTTGTGGGTTCATCCAAAATCAAAAAATTAGGATTTGACATAAGTACGCGAAGTAATTTTAATCTTCGTTTTTCTCCACCACTCAATTTTCGAACATAATTGTAGTGCATACTTCTTGGGAATAAAAATCGCTCCAAAAGCTGTGCAGCTGATAGCTGCTTTCCTTTTTCAAGGGGTATGAATTCCGCGACCTCCTTAACTACATCAATAACCTTAAAATCATCATTGACCTTAATCAGGTCTTGACTAAAATGACCAAAAACTACGGTCTCACCTACGATAATTTTCCCTTTATCTATGGGTTCTGTGCCCAATAACATTTTTAAAAAAGTAGTCTTTCCAGTCCCGTTTTTTCCCACAATTCCCATTCGTTCTTTTCGTTGAACGTTGTATGAAAAATTTTTTAAAATTTTTAGCTCTCCAAATGCTTTCCCTATCTTGTGAAGCTCGACAATTTTTGAACCTAGACGCTCCATTTTTACGGGAAGATCTAATTCATCCTCATCTAACTTTTGAGAGGCTGTTTTTTTGATTTCTTTAAAGGCATCCACTCTTGCTTTTTGTTTTGTTCCTCTTGCTTTAGGTTGTCTTCGAATCCAATCCAACTCCTTCCGGAAAGAATTTCTCGCTTTTTCAATGGTGGATTGCATTTGCTCCTGTCTTTCGGCTTTTTTTTCCAGGTAATAAGAAAAGTTGCCTTTGTATTTAAAAAGCGACTGTTCAGCCAATTCAAAAATGGTATCGCACACTACCTCCAAAAAATAACGGTCATGTGTAACCATTAAAATGGTTGACTTAGAGGTCGACAAATGGGACTCTAGCCATTCAATCATGTCCAAATCCAAATGGTTAGTAGGCTCATCTAAAAATAAGAATTCAGCATCCGAAAGCAAGACTTTGATTAAGGCTACCCGCTTTTTTTGACCTCCAGAAAGGTTTTTAATGAGCTGAGTAGCATCTTCTAGCTTAAAAACTGATAAAAGCTGATTTACTTTTGCCTCCAAGTCCCAGGCATCCATATCTGTTAGCTCCTGAAACAAATTCCCTAGTTTGTTCTCGTCGCCCTTTTCAAGAGCCTCATTATAGGCTTTAATTAATCTCAGCTTTGGTGATTCATGATCATAAATCACCTCATCTATGGTTTGATCTGCAGGTAGATTCTCAGATTGCTCCATAAAAGCGACTTTGATATCCTTTCTAAAAACAATCTTTCCCTCATCATATTGCTCCTTTTCCATAAGGCAATTCAATAATGTGGTTTTACCCGAGCCATTTTTGGCTACAATGGCTACTTTTTGACCTTGATCGATCCCAAATGAAACATTCGAGAACAATATGCGCTCTCCAAATGATTTTGTCAAGTTCTCAACTGAAAGGAAATTCATTTTTTTAAATCAATATTTCACGAAGTTAGGAGAATACTTCATTCAACGAATGAACTAAATGTTTGAAGATGAAAATTTATAAAATATCCTTACTTTAGATATTACTAATTGTGTATAATCAATCTAATCCTATGAAAAAAATTATAAGCCTCCTATTCATATTTACTGCGTTCTTTTCCTTTTCACAAGCTCCGGAAGGAATAAATTACCAGGCTCTTGTGAGAGACAATGACGGGAATCCATTAGCCAATACTAGCGTTGGCATTAAAATCAGTATTTATCAAGGTAGTGTTTCTGGAAGCATCGTATTTGAAGAAGAGTTTTCTCCAAACACCAATCAATTTGGCTTGGTGAATTTGGTCATTGGTCAAGGCGCTTTAATCAGCGGTGATTTCGCCTCTATCGATTGGGGCTTAGGACCCTATTTCGTCGAAGTTTCAGCAGACGAGTCGGGCGGAACAAATTATGAGCTATTGGGTACGCAAGAATTAATGAGCGTTCCTTATGC
>WTIB01000323.1 GCA_011522905.1 Crocinitomicaceae bacterium
ATGGAAATGGCACAAATTATACCCTTGACAGTATGGAAAATCTAATGGGATTTGAAAGGGCTTCGAACTTCTATGGTGGATTGGATTCTGTTCATCAGATCTTGGTAGATCCGGATTTGATTCAATATAGGCTAGATGTAGACCAATTGTCTCATTTCTCAGCTGATGACCCACCAATGTTTGTGAGTAGTCAATCCAATGCACAACATCCAAGCCAAGACTTGTTTCATCATGCTTTTCATGGAAGAGAAATTCAAGATGCTGCCTTATCTGCAGGAATACCAGAAATTAAAGCCAATATTCCTCTTCTAAATATCAATACAACTGATAATGAGTCTGGAATGCAATTCTTGGCAAGACACCTCAACAATTGTTCAATTACCGCATCACTAAACGATTTAAACCAGGCTGATGACAACATTAGTATATTTCCCAATCCCGTTGATGATCGATTCTCCCTTAAAGGAAAATCTAAGCATTATCATGTTGAGATTTTAGATGCAGTGGGACAAGTCAAAGATGATCTAGGCCAAATAGAAAAAGGAGAATCTGTTGAAGTCTATTGGCTTCCAAATGGTATCTATTTTTTACGATTAGAAGATAAATCTAGCAAGCGAATTGAATTATTAAAATTCATAAAAATGTAGAGGAATTTCCTCGATTTACAGTTTGTTGTGACCAAAAAAAGACCCTCATTTCTGAAGGTCTTGTCAAAATTATTCGAGAGTATTTTAATCTTCTATTGTAAACACCTTTTCGGATGTTCCATCGGTATATTGGTAGATTAATACCGTATTTGGTGTGTATTCCACCTCTTGTCCCAATAGGTTAATTATATTGATTAGTTCTTTAGGTTGATGAGGGTTATTTTCGGAAATACTTGCTAATCCAAAACAATCAGAATCACAAATAATATCAAAATTGTTTGATGCATCAATATTCACATTAGCATCTAGGTTTACACTTAATAAATCAAATGGTGTCCAATTGGCTTGATCGACAATAATACAATTTAGGGATGGAGTTCCCCAGGTTGAAAAATCGGTAAAATTATGATTATTACCATTCGCCATGTTTAAACATTCAATAGGACTACTATTACACCAGAATCGATTTAAAAGTCCATTTGAACTAATGTCCAAAGATGTAAACAGATTATTAGAACAAGAAAGAACTTGAAGCGCTGAATTTTCAGATAAATCAAGATCAAGAATTTGATTGTAACCACAATTTAATAATTCTAATGAGTGATTTTGAGTAAGGTCCAAGGAAACCAGAAAATTCACGTTACATACCAATAATTCCAATTTTTGGAGATTACTCACATCCATTTCTGTTAATTGGTTGTCATCACAAAAAACAGTCTGCAAAGCAGAATTTGGACTAAATGTGATTTCCTCGATTAAATTTTCACTGCATATCAACTCAATCAAACTATGATTTGAAGTTAAATCAAGAGCTTCAACAAAATTATATCGACAATCGAAATATTCTAAAGAATGAAAATCCTCAATACCCGTAAAATCAATGATTGAACGACTTACAGGTGTCAGATGAGTAATAGTTTCTATGTTGGATGTCAATACTGAATCATCAATGACATCATCAATATTTAAGTCAATGAGGTATTGCTCAAATTGATCATCGGGTATAAATGTTTTTTGAGAAAAAACAAAAACTAAGTTTAAACTAAAAAGAAGAATGAGTATGTGTTTCATGGCATAAGGAGTTTAGATGTTTAATTTTAAAACGATAATAATGAATATGTAGTTGCTTCTTTTTCAGATAATCATAAAAGGAATTTACTCGATTTAGGATTTATTCCATCAAAAAAAGACCCTCATTTCTGAAGGTCTTCAAAATTATTCGAGAGTATTTTAATCTTCTATTGTAAACACCTTTTCGGATGTTCCATCGGAGTATTGATAGATGAGTAAAGTGTTTGGCTTGTAATCAACGTCCTGCCCCAGCGCATTTACAATTTTAATGAGCTCTTTTTCCTGAGCTATTTGTATTTCGTTGATTGAAGATTCTCCAAAAGAATCACTCACAAAGGTAACCGCCGACCTTGCTGGAATGCTAAAATCTACTTTTTGGGAGCCAACAACCAATTGAACATTTTGTGAAAAATAAAATTTGTTATATGCTAGAATTATCAAAGAGTTGTCAGGATTTTTAAATGCGGATACCAATAAAGCAGGACTATTGGTTGATACTTCAATTCTTTTTGCACCAGATTGAACAAATGACGACAAATGACCAATAATGTAATAGGAAACATTCCTATCAAAATTATCTGAATTATTAACTGTTAAAGCACCTAAGCAATCTGTACAACCACCTGTTGTATGCGGACCATAAGAGGCATCAGTCGCTAAATTCCATTCCAACACACACTTCGAGCCATTATTTAAACTGCCAGTGACTACATTCTCCATATGCCAACCCAAATCGCCATCAAAATCACCAAAAACATTTGTGTACTGTTCAGTGAAATAAACATTTTTACCCGTTAAATTTCTGACCTGAGAAAGTACAGAAATATCACCTGCGTACAGATGAAAAGCAGCACCATCAACGTATGAACAACTATTAAGGACATCAACAGGATATGATAAATTGTCGCAATTGTGATCAAAAGCAATAATTTTTGGACTGTATTCCATCGTATCCAAAGCTGGTCCCAAATGATTATTTATAAAATTAATTTGAGTTCCCGAAGACATGAGCATACTCGGCTCGTTATCTGGATTTTCAGGCTCATTTTGTGGTGTAATTCCCCAAATATTGATTCCATAGGAATTCATGGTCTCGATATACTTTATAAAATACTTACTATATGCTTCATAATACAATGGATTTAGACTCCCTCCTATCCAAGTGCCATTTGTTTTCATCCATGTAGGTGCGGTCCATGGTGTCGCTAAAATTTTAATGTCTGGATTAATGACTAGAATTTCTTGTAATAAAGGAATCAAATGTTCCAAATCCGGTCCTGAGAGACTAAAATTATTCATGTCTACATCACCAGGAGTCTCATTATAAGTATATGTAGAATTGCTTAAATCGGATGCTCCTATCGCAATTCTAAGCATAGATATTTGCATTCCATTTGGACCAAAAAGCTCTTGAAGTAAAGCTACTTTCGAACTTGCTGAAAGGCTGTTGATTGATTGAGCACTACCCTGTGTTAAACAAAATCCAAAGCCATCAACAGATTGGTGCTCAACAGATGGATTCACGGTAATTGTTAAATCTCCTCCGGTAAAAGGGGTAAAAGACAATTCGGCTTGCGCTTCTAATAACTTGGTTTGATCACCTTTGGTCAACCATGGCGTAACACTTTGTGAAAATGTGATTTTGAAGATCAAAGATAAAATAAAGAGGGCCCAAAATCTCATCAAAACATTTTAGGACTACTCCGAAATAAAAATCTGCTGACTCGTGCCATCTTCATAAAGGACGAACATTAAGGCTCCTTTCAACGGTTCAGAAATCTCCTTACCTTCTAGAGTATAATATCCTCTAATTTTCTTTTGATTCAGCTGAGCTTCAAATAAACTGGCACTTCCTATAAATACTGACCAGGTCACATCCTCAACGGTGCCTTTATTGTCCGAGATTTGCATTGTGATGGTTCCTTCTCCCATAATTTCATTAGGATAAACATGACAGTTTAAATAGTACTGCTCTCCCGATGTAATACTTAAATCACCGGATGTGGTTCCTATTGGATAGCAATTGGGAAAACAATTGGAAAATTCCCAACCTTCAGGAATATCTACGTCGATTATAGACCAATAAACGGTTTCGTCAGATAGAGCGTTTAGGTATGTATTGTTTCCTGGACCTGCACATCCTGTACAAGCATCAATAGTTATGTTTGTGGCATCAACATTGAAACTTTGAGAAAAAAGACCAAAAGAAATAACGATAAAACTGATTATAGAAATTAGTTTTTTCATGGGTTAGTTTTTTTTCAAAATTATCTTTTTTTTTCTTTCAATGCAACCACTGGAATTTAATTTACATCTAGGTTTCAATGAAAAATTTTATTGTTAGTTAGATTGTCAAATGCTCAAGCTGTTAGCAGTGCGCTCTAATTACCTTAAAATCACATTAAGTTTTTCATGTGTATGTATAATAAAACCCGAGTGAATCACCCGGGTTTTTAACTTTTAGAAAGCCTCTTTTAGTGCTCTCCACAATGAACAGTGTAAACAACAGAGTCCATTACATAACCT
>WTIB01000099.1 GCA_011522905.1 Crocinitomicaceae bacterium
GGCCAATAATAGGTAATGATTAGGACTTTTTTCACACTGCTTAAAGTACAAATATAATTATACATTGCCCTAAATCAATTCTGATTACTTTATATTTGTTTTAATGGGTTTTGTACAAAAAGATTCTTTGAGAACCATGCTGATTTCCTACTTTGGGATTGGCTTAGGCTTTATTAACAAAGGACTTCTTTTTCTTTTGATTTTATCCACAGAACAGATCGGTTTAATTAATCTTCTAATTGCCGTAGGTATATTGTTTGCTCAATTGTCAAATTTTGGATCGGTTTATACCATATGGAGATTCTTTCCATTTTTTCACAATGAAGAAAGAAATAATCATGGGTTTTTCTCATTTGTATTAAGTATTCTAGGGCTTGGAATCCTTTTATTTTCATTAATATATCTGTTTTTTAAGCCGCAAATTGTTCAGTTTTATGCGGAGAATTCTAGATTATTTATTGATTATTACTTCTGGGTAATACCCATTGGAATCTCATATTCACTTTATCTATCTCTTGAAATGTATTTAAGGAGTTTTAAAAAAAATATTTTTTCAATATTGGTATTTGATTTGGGTTTGAGATTGATGGTATTCGCATCTTTGATTTTGTTCTGGCAAGACCTAATTTCTTTCCAAAATTTTGTTGTACTCAATAGTTTATTTTACATCATCCCAACTACTTGTCTAATTCTATATTTAAGTCACTTAAATCTTCTTCGATTCGATACGATTAAAGGCATTTCAAAACGATTTAAGGGGATAATGTATAAATATTCGATATGGAATTATTTCAACTCCTTAGGGGCTATCCTTGTGAATTCATTAGACGTATTGATGATTGCACATTATATCGGAATTAAAGCCACAGGCGTATATACCACAATTGTATTTTTAGCAAGTGCGATTCAAGTACCATATAAGGCTATTATCAGAGTGAGCTCTCCCTTAGTTGCAGAGTATTGGAAAAGTAAAGATATGATAGCCATGGAGGATATCTATAAAAAGGTGAGCTCTGTTTCCTTGGTTATTGGACTCGGCTCCTTCATGATTTTATGGTTGAATATTGACTATCTATTTTCGTTCCTGAAAAGTGAATTTCAAGATGGAATTTGGGTATTCTTTTTCTTAATGATGGGGCGCCTGTTAGATATGTTCTTTGGTTTGAATGGATCCATATTTGCTACTTCAAAAAAGTATAAATACGACTTAGTATTTACGATAGTGCTCATACTCTCTGTATTTGCACTTAACCTTTATTTAATTCCAATTTATGGAATTATTGGAGCAGCCATTTCTACTGGATGCGCACTGGTTTTTTATAATTTGGGCAGGTTATTATTTGTGTATTTTGCATTCAAGCTTAACCCATTCTCCTTAAGGCAGTTACCGATAATCATAATAGCACTTGGTGTACTTTTTCTTGGGAATACATTTTCAGATCTTTTTGACAATGGTATTCTTCAATTGGCCTTTCAATGTGCTCTCGTTATTGGACTATTCTTTGGTCCGATTTTAATATTCAATCTAGAGCCTGAGACCAATGCATATCTGAAAAATGGTTTGAGTCATTTGAAACGAAAACTCAAAGCATAGATTTGGCTTCGTTTATAGCGGCTTCTATACCATTTGGGTCTTTTCCTCCAGCTGTTGCAAAAAATGCCTGACCACCACCACCACCTTGAATATGGTGACTAATGTCTTTAATTATCTTTGAGGCATTCAGATTTTTGCCATCTACAAGGTTTTCGGATAATATAACACTGATTCCGCATTTGTTTTTATCAGCATAGGCCAGCACTCCAACAAAATCATCATGTTCACCTTTAAGCTGAAATAGAATGTCTTTAATCGAGGCAGCGTTTAGATTTACTTTTTCACCCAAAAAATTTATGCCATTCACGGTTGTCATTTTCTTTTTCAGATCTTTTTTGATAAGAACTGCCTTATCTTTATTCAAGACATCAATTTCTTTGGAAAGCTCAGTATTTTTGGCAATTAAATCATGAATAGCTTTTTCAATATTTTTTGGTTTTTTTAGCACTGCTGAAATATTTTCCAACATAGCTGTCTGATCTCTAAAATATGTCTTTGCTATATCACCTGAAATACACTCAATTCTACGAATTCCAGCCGCTACAGCTGATTCGCTTGTGATTTTAAAAAGGCCTATATCTGAGGTTGATGGAACATGAATACCACCACATAATTCGACAGATTCGTCAAATTGAATCACTCGAACAGTATCCTCATATTTTTCACCAAAAAGTGCCATTGCACCCATTTGTTTAGCCGTTTCTATTGGCACCTCTCTTTGTTCGTTAAGTCTAATGTTGCGCTCTATATCCTGAATGACCAGGTTCTCAATTTCGTTCAATTGTTCCTCTGTAACTTTACTGAAATGAGAAAAATCAAAGCGTAAATACCTTGAATTTACCAACGAACCTTTTTGTTCTACATGGTCACCTAAAACTTTTCGAAGTGCATGATGGAGTAGGTGAGTAGCAGAATGATTTCTAGCCGTATTTAATCTTTTAGCAGAATCAACAATTGCCTTGAATTCAGGATTGAAATTTGAAGGTATTTCGTTTGTAAAGTGAACAATCAAGTTGTTTTCTTTCTTCGTATCAAAAATTTTAATTTGATGTTCATTATTCTCTAAATGTCCAGTGTCTCCGACTTGCCCACCGCCCTCAGGATAAAAAGGAGTCTTGTCTAAAACCAGTTGATAATGCGTTTTGCCTTTAATTATTATTTTTCGATATCTCAATACGGTAACATTCGCTTCCGTTTGGTCATATCCAATGAAACTCGAAGAATTGCTTTCGTGTAATTCAATCCAATCCTCTGTTTCTATTGCGCTTGCGTTTCTAGACCTATCTTTTTGTTTCTCTAAAAATTTATTGAATCCGTCTACGTCGATTGACATTTCATTTTCTTTTGCGATAAGAGAGGTAAGATCTACTGGAAATCCATAAGTATCATAAAGTTCGAATACTGCTTTACCCTCTAGCTCTCTTTTTTGACTGGATTTTGAGTTTTCAATGATTTGGTCAATTCTTTTTATTCCCTGTTCAAGGGTTCGAAAAAAGCTAATTTCTTCCTCTTGAATAACCTTTGAGATTAGTTTTTCTTGTTTTTCAATTTCCGGATAGGCATCGCCCATTTCTTTGATGAGAACCGAGACCAATTCACCAAGAAAGGGAGTGTTCAAGTTTAGGTTCTGATAAGCATATTTTAAAGCTCTTCTTAAAATTCTTCTAATTACATATCCCGCACCGGTGTTAGAAGGCAGTTGACCATCTGCAATTGAAAAGGCAATTGCACGAATGTGATCTGAAACAACTCTCAGAGCGATATCTGTAGATTCATTTGCTCGATAATGTACACCAGAAATTATTTCGAGTTTTTTTATCAGGGACTGAAAAAGATCCGTATCATAATTAGACTTTTGACCTTGCAGAGCCATTGCTAATCTTTCAAGGCCCATTCCCGTATCTACATGAGTTTCTGGAAGGTTGACAAGTGCTTTATTTGCCAATCTGTTAAATTGTATAAATACAATATTCCAAATTTCGATGACTTGGGGATGGTCTTTATTTACAAGAGACTTACCATCTTTATGTTGTCTTTCATCGTCGCTTCTTAAGTCAATATGGATTTCAGTGCAAGGACCACAAGGACCAATTTCTCCCATTTCCCAAAAATTATCTTTCTTAGAAGCTGGTATTATACGGTCTTCAGAGATGTATTTTTTCCATATTTCGATACTTTCCTGATCGATTTGAAGCTTATCATTTTTATCTCCTTCGAAAACAGTGACATATAGCCTATCTTTTGGCAATTTATAAACCTCAGTAAGTAAATCCCACGCCCACTCAATACCCTTCTCCTTGAAATAATCTCCAAATGACCAATTCCCTAACATCTCAAACATCGTGTGATGATAGGTATCAACTCCGACCTCTTCCAAATCATTGTGTTTTCCTGAAACTCTGAGACATTTTTGAGAATTTGCTACTCGACGATTTTTTGGGGTTTCATTACCTAGAAAATAATCCTTGAACTGATTCATTCCAGCGTTAATAAACATCAGTGTCGGATCATCTTTCACTACCATCGGTGCAGAAGGAACAATGACATGTCCTTTATCCTCAAAATATTTATAAAATGTTTTTCTAATCTCAGATGTAGTCATTTTTTGTTCAGGAATTTGTGCCGTAAAGTTAGAATTTATTGTTTAAT
>WTIB01000212.1:0-3708 GCA_011522905.1 Crocinitomicaceae bacterium
GCCTTTTCATATGGACTAGTAAAGGCAATGTCATTTTGATTTTTTACTTGAGACTTTACAAATTCAGGGGTAGAAACCTCGAGTGTAACACTCATTCCACCAACTAAATCTAAACCAAATGCTAAGGACCTCTTTTTTACCTCAGAAAATGTAGAACCCAAAAGAGGATATACTACAGCATCTGCCTTTGAACGTAATATTTGATTAATTAGTATCCCTTTCGCAATCTCTTCAGCTTCAGGATTGTTAAAATCAATGGTATCGTTATTCACTCCAATAACACCTATTCCATTGTTGTTGGCTAATGCCTCTTTTTTCGCTTTTGATACTTCACTAATTGCTTGTTTTTCGGCATCTGCCTCAACATTATTTGCCACCCATGTAAATGACAATTGATACAAACAAACCACAGTAAGTAAAATGGTTAAAAACCAAAAGAATCCTTTAATACGCATGCAATTTCAGATTTATGTTTAAATAAGCGTGCAAATATAGAGTTTACAATATTTATATTCAAATATATCCTCACTAAAATGTAAATTAAGGAAGGTATTAAATCTAAATTTTGATTTTCTCTTTTTCCGTTTTAATGAATTCCAACAAATCTTCGGTAAATTTCTCCCATTCATTTTCTTTTTGAGTCTGAATAGAGTTGAGTCTATCACCAACAATATCAATCTTACCTCCAGAGAAAATATCTTGTATTTTCTGGGCTAAATTTTCTACATGAAGATCATCCAGTACAAATCCATTTTTTCCATCATCCAAATTTTCATGTAAACCACCATTCTTGGAAACTAAAACTGGTACACAAAATGAATCTGCTATAGCTTTTACACCACTTTGAGTCCCCTTTTTATATGGAAGTACACATAAATCGGCAGCACTAAAATAATATTTCACATCTTCATCAGGTATGTATGCATTTTTAAGAATAATATTTCGATTTTTACATTTTGAAATGAGCCTTTCGTATACGCCTTCATCACCATATATCTCACCTGCAATCATTAGGTAATAAGACTCATCTAGGAAATTCATCGCTTGAATTAACAAATCCAAACCCTTATATTCTCGTATTAAACCAAAAAATAACAACACTTTTGATTTTTGAGGTATATCGAGGAAATTTCTCGATTCCTCGTCATCATATGGCGAACCAAACTGGGTATATTGTGGGTGACTCAAAAGTAAAACCGAAGCATTTGGCTTTTGGATCAATAATTCATTTTTAACTTGCTCTGACAATACGATGAACGAATCGTAACTTCGAAGGAAGATACGATTAAAATAATCGTCAAAAAATCGTTTTTCATGAGGAACTAAATTATGTATCAAGGCAACTTTTAAAACGTCTTTTTTGAATCCTCGAGCAAAAAAAGCATACATCGGTGCAAAAATAGTCATCCAATAATTCACCAATAAAACATCTGGTTTTGACCTTTTCAACTGATTGCGAGCCCCCAAATAACTCCATAGATTAAAAGTTGAAACGATTCGAGGATAGCTTCCAGTCAAAGAACTATCCGTTTGAGATTTTCCTGGAAACAAAAACTTAGGGTATAACTTTGAAAATGTAAAAGGCACGAGCTCCGCTGAAGATTTCAGGTGTTGAATAACCATCAAGCTGAAACTAGAAATTCCACCCCTGAATGGTGGAAGAACAGAAAAAAAGGTGATTTTTATTTTTTTATTTTGATTACTCGACTCCAAAATCAATACAATTATAGATAAGCTCTATTCCAGAAGAAATATTGAGCGTGTCAAAATTAGAAATCACCAAATCTTTATAATATTTCTGAATCAAACCAACATGATTCGCATATACTTCATACTTTTTTCGGTAGGATACCAAATTTAAAACATCTTCCTGCTGAACCTTAATTGTACTATCAAAGCTGAAAGAATTGATGGAAAAAGGCTGATGAATGTCCTCATAAAAACAGTTCATAGTATTTAATGTATTATAGGCATTTGCATCCCATATAGTAAAGTTATTAGGGGGAAGAACAAGCTTGACTTTTCTTTGATTTTCTTCTGTCAATTCAATGTTATTATTATTCCTAATTGTAGTCCAAACATCAGAAATTTCCCATGTATCAGTGGTATCCATTCTGATCAATCTCATAAATTTATATGCCAATCTTCCCTGATTATCAATCACTGTATCAGAAATTTGAGTTCTTAAATAATAGCTTGATGTATCGTGAGGATTAGCGGAAAGTTCGTCATGTATAATCTCCCGAACATGATAATCGACATAAACCCCTGAACTCAATGGGAAGTAGGTGTCGTAAAAGTTCATTGGTGTTGTGTTGTCATCCTTACCACAAGAAAGAATGCAGCATCCAACAAAAATAATATAAGCCCATTTTAACATCTTCTTTATCAAATTTACGAAATCTATTCGTTGGGGTCAATCCCTTTAATTTCGCATTCCTTCAGATAGGCGACTCTTGCTTTTCCTTTAAGCAATTCACCGTTATTATATAGCTCTTTGTGAATAATCTCTTTGTTTTGACCATAATTTATTACCCATCCGTGTTTTAAACCATTTTTAAATCTAAAAGATTGAGTACATCTTCCTTCTGCATCAAACTTTCGCCACAAGCCATGAGGAAGGTCTTTCAAATACTGACCACTGAGACGAACTTTGCCCGATGAAAATAACTCTCGATGAGGGCCAGATTTTAAACTATCTAGATAATAAGTTTCTGAGAGAACCTTTATTTCTCCTCGATCAATTTGATTTTGCAGATAAAAGGTTAGCTTTTTACCGTTTAACTTACCTTCTTTGTATTTTTCCATTGAAACTGTGTACCCGCTTTGATTATAATTAATCCATACAGAATCTCTTTTTTGATCCAAATACATCCCTTCGGACATTACTTCCTCATTCTTAAAATAGTATGTTACATAGGATTGACTCTTATTTAAATGCTCGATGATTGCTCTAACCTCTCCACTTGGGTAATAATACCAGAACTGTCCAACTGGAGTTCCATCAATAAACTCACCCTTATACTGAGGAATGGTCTCTGATTTATCCCAATATTTTACCCAAACACCCTGTTTTCGTCCTAATTTATCCGTAGTGTTCTGGCCTAGAATTGGAAAACAACTTAAAATAAACAAAGCAATTATAAGCCTCATGAAAGCAATTGATTTAATTCTGTTAATGAACTTACCATTATATCTGGATTAGCAAAACACTTCTCCCTTGATTCAACAAGTACAGTTTTCATCTCAAGATTCTTGCCAAACTCAATATCTGTATCCGTGTCTCCTATCATAATGGATTTTGAAAAATCAATATCCTTTAGTTTATCTTTTGCTTGATAAGCCATTTGCGGAGAAGGTTTCCTTAAATGAGATTGAGAACCCTTAATCTCCGGAGCAACTAAAATCATATCGATATGAGCATTGTTCTGAACGAAGCAGTTGTTCATATAATCATGAATATCATTTAATTGAGCTGTAGTAATCAGTCCTTTACCTATACATTGTTGATTTGTAACTACAACCACATATTTAAACTTTGAGAAGAGAGATTCTGAAACCTCAAGAACACCTTTTTTGAATACAAATGACTCTTTATCAAGGATATAACCATCAAAATTTCTTTCGTTAATTACGCCATCTCGATCAATGAAAAGAGTCCAAGATGAATCCACATTCCAATTGAGCTTCATCTCAAATTTCTTTCTC
>WTIB01000212.1:3808-15728 GCA_011522905.1 Crocinitomicaceae bacterium
TTATAGGCTTTCAAACCACAATTAAAATCATGTAAATAAATTCCTGTTACTCTACGCGCAGTCCAGTTGTACAATTTAGTTGGAATTGTTTTGGATAAAGGATCATGACGTTTCTTTTTCCATCCAGAAACCAAGTCAAAATCTTTTTTGACAATCATTTCATACAACTCAGGGATTTCTTCAGGAGAATCTTGTAAATCAGCATCCATGGTAATTACGACATCGCCCTCGCACAATTCAAAACCTTTTTGAAGTGCTGCAGATTTTCCATAATTTCTTTGGAATTTTATTCCCCTTACCTCCTTGTGCTTTTTTTGTAAATCCTCAATAATCGACCAAGATTTATCCTTACTCCCATCATCAACAAAAATCACCTCAAAGGTGAAGTGTTCATTTAAAACTTTAGATATCCAAGCATATAATTCAGCTAATGATTCTTCTTCATTAAGCAAGGGGATAACTATGGATATTTGCTTCGACATACGGAATCAAAATTAAGGAATTCTTTAAAAGAACCTTTAAGGAAATGGGCTTATTGTTTGATAATTTTCTTTTGTATGCCATCAATGAGGACAAAATAAAATCCATTAGATAAATCAGCTAACTCAATTAAATGACTTTCACTTTGAATAACTCCTTTTACTAAAACTCTACCACTTGAAGAAATCAACTTGAAATTTGAACCCAATTTTGCTCCTTTAATAATTGCACTCTCATTCACAGGATTTGGATAAACACTGAATGAATTCATGGTTGATTCCTCAATTCCCAGATTATCTATTACTCTAAAATAATCAAAAGCTGCCTCGGTAATATTAACGTTTGGCTCTAAATCAGAAACAAAAATCTTAAAGGTCATTGAATTGGTTATTGTTAATGAACTTTGGGCTATAGTATATGAATATTGATTGAAATCCATCGGATCACCTTGAGGAGGAATAATCTGTCCAAATATTTCATTCTCGGCACCATTACTGATCATAAAGCTGAGTGTATCATCAATATTATTTGGTCCATGATTGCAAAAGAATGCATATTCAAATTCAAAAGAAGGATTGGCATATTGGGTCAAATCCATAGGGGGCGAGGTCAAAACTGTAATACCATTATCTACATCATCATAATCTGGGTCTATATTATCCCTATTACCCGTAACATATGCTTTTGGACCACAATCATTATCTGAATCATAACCCATAACTGTATTTGTTGTTGGATTTGGAATACCTCTTTCCCATTCTCCCGTTTCAGCACTTCCAGAAACTGTCCATCCAAAATCAAAAGTGAAGTCATCATAATACCCCGTCATTAAAGTTATGTTAATCACATCGGTTGAAGGATTAATTACCTGTTCTATACATTGGGTATAATAGCCCCATTTACCTACAGTTAATTCATAATTTTCTTGATAAAATAGACTAAAATCTTCTTCCCCTATACCATTAGTTACACCTTCATAATTAATCAAAGGATGACTTAGTAATATTTCGGCATCGGATATAGGATTTCCAAAATCATCAATTACGTTAATTGTAACATCAAATTGTTCAATTGGAACCAATTGTACATCTTGGATGGTAATAACGCCTTGATTAAGATTTACAGTTATGGTTTGTGGAAAATATCCCACCTTTGAATAGGTCACATCGTAAGTTCCTTCGACTGCAGTACCCGTGGCATAAAAACCAATTGAACTGGTGTTTTCAATCTGATCATTGGATTCTATTTGAACGGAAACATTGAGGAGAGGTAAAGATGTAGACTGGTCAGTCACTGTGCCTTCTAAATAGGAGGCTTTTGCATAAGTTGGACTCAAGATAAATAAACCTTCTGTCATATCTGCCGCTATTATAATTCCGGAATTCAAATACGGATAAACACCCCAAGAACCATCATATGTTGGAGTCTGACCCGGGTAAGTATCATAGGCTGCAACCTCAATTAGATTATAGGGGAAAGTAGCATCGTGAATGGTAATTCCATCCACGTAATAGCTGGTAACTAAATAATCATTCAATACGAATGTGTTATGGGGTATGACATTGGCCCCAGGAGAACTTTGGACACGATCAAGTTCTATAATATTTGTAGGATCGGAAATGTCGTAGGAGGTTACATACGAATCTGGTAATTCATCTGTAGTATAAACTACTCCACCATCATCCGATGGCCAAATGTTGTGAGTGAAGGCATTTGATGTAATTTTAGTTCCAAGTAGAAGAGGGTTGGATTTGTTACTTACATCGACCAAACTTAAAAAACCGTCATAAACATGTGCAAGATAAAGTGTATCATTTCGGGCATAACCATCATGAACATACCAGTTATCGAAAATACCTACCTGAACAGGATTCATCGGTGTCGTATTCACGTCATAAATAATAGCTCCGCCTTCTCCATAATTGGCACCAAAAACATATAAATAACCGGATTCATCCACAAAACAATTGTGAGCAGATTCCCAGGTTATTCCACCATTCCCCATGAAAATAGTACTTGTCAGAACTGCACTTCCAGGTAGAGGGGAAAGGTCAATTATGGTCATCCCTTCTTCCGCCTCTGTAGTCACATAAGCATAATCTCCATGAACCTTTGGATCTCGCCATACACTTTCAAGTCCTTCAAGCCAATATATTTCCTGAGGATTTAAGGGATCTGTGACATCAACTATGGAGGTCCCTTTTGTAGTTCCTACAATGGCATATTCGTTGCCATCTTCATCTTCATATCCCCATATATCATTCAAATTGGCATCGTGTAGAGCTTGATAATCAATGTTTGATACAAAGTTCAACTCCGCTTGAGTATAAGCAAAATAGGATAGGAAGACTAATATTGTAAATAAGGTAGTTTTCATGGAATTAGTTATTGTTTAGATGACGTTCA
Source organism: Crocinitomicaceae bacterium (assembly GCA_011522905.1). Taxonomy (GTDB): domain Bacteria; phylum Bacteroidota; class Bacteroidia; order Flavobacteriales_D; family Crocinitomicaceae; genus UBA952. The sequence continues at coordinate 6,695 of WTIB01000212.1, forward strand.
TGGAGAGTAAAAGTTGTTCACAAGAAAAAACAAAATGAATTTTAAAATTCACATAACGTAAATTTAGAGAAATTTAATGAAACTCTTTACTTTTATGAATACCAGTAAAACAAGATTACAATGAGCTATCATATACGAACGAAAGAAGATTACGATAAAAATTATTTACACTCTGTTGAACGGAAAAACCAATTTTGGGAAGAAATAGCTAAGGAATTTACGTGGTTTCAACCTTGGAAAAAGCTTATGGATTGTAATATGAGAGAGGCAAAATTCAATTGGTTTCAGGGTGCAAAGACAAATATTTCATTTAATTGTATTGATCGACATTTAAATAGTATCGGAGATCAAACTGCCATTATATTTGAGCCCAATTTACCCAGTGAAAAGGCCATTCATATATCTTACAATGAATTACATCAAAAAGTTTGTAAAATGGCGAATCTCCTTATTGACATGGGGATAGGTAAAGGGGATCGAGTTGCATTGTATTTGCCTATGATTCCGGAATTGGCAGTGAGTGTATTGGCATGTGCCCGAATTGGAGCGATTCATTCTGTAATCTTTGCAGGTTTTTCATCAGGAGCCCTTGCGGCTCGTATTAATGATGCCAGTTGTAAAATGGTCATAACTGCGGATGGGAGCTTTCGAGGGAATAAAACCATTGATTTAAAAGGTATTGTTGACGAGGCTTTATTGGAATGTCCTTGTGTAGAGAGTGTTTTGGTTGCTGAAAGAACAATGACACAGGTCAGAATGAAAAACAATAGAGATTTCTTTTTGGCCCCCTTATTGGAAAAAGCTTCAACTAACCATGAAGCTGTGAAAATGGATGCGGAGGACCCTTTATTTATATTGTATACATCTGGGTCAACCGGAAAGCCAAAAGGAATGGTTCATAGCACTGCCGGTTATATGGTATATACTGCATATACATTTAACAATGTTTTTGCATATGAAAAAAACGATATTTATTGGTGCACTGCCGACATAGGCTGGATCACAGGTCACTCCTATATAGTTTATGGCCCCCTTCTAAATGGTGCTACAACAATAATGTTTGAGGGGGTTCCCTCCTACCCAAACCCCGGAAGATTTTGGGAAATTGTTGAAAAATTTAAAGTCAATCAATTTTATACTGCTCCTACAGCAATTCGTTCTTTAGCAAAGGAATCCATAGATTATGTAAATAAATATGACCTTTCCAGTTTAAAGGTAATTGGTACCGTAGGTGAGCCCATCAATGAAGAGGCTTGGCAATGGTATCATAAAAATATAGGCAAAGAAAAATGTCCGATTGTGGATACATGGTGGCAAACAGAAACGGGAGGAATATTGATCTCACCTTTACCTCATATTTCACCACAAATACCAACATTTGCAACAAATCCATTACCAGGAATCGAACCTGTCTTGATGGATGAAAATGGTCTTGAATTGAATGAAAACAATACAGTTGGTAAGTTATGTATTAAGGAACCTTGGCCTTCCATTGCAAGAACCATCTGGGGAGACCACAAAAGATATATAGAAACCTATTTTTCTGCATTTCCAGGATATTACTTCACAGGTGATGGTGCCAAACGAAATGATAATGGAATGTATAGGATTACAGGACGTGTAGATGACGTAATCATTGTATCGGGGCATAACTTAGGTACAGCACCTATCGAGGATGCCATTAATGAACACCCTAATGTAGCTGAGTCAGCAATAGTTGGGTTTCCTCATGATATTAAAGGAAATGCCTTATATGGTTTTGTTACCTTAAAAGAAGGTGCAGAAAAAGCAGTGCAACTCGAATCTGAAATCAATGCCTTGATATCAGAAAAAATTGGTCCAATCGCAAAGCTTGACCGCATTCAATTTACATCAGGACTACCAAAAACAAGGTCTGGTAAAATTATGCGTCGAATATTACGAAAGATTGCTGAAGGTGATTTTTCGAATTTCGGAGATATCAGCACTTTGCTAAACCCCGAAGTTGTCGAAGAAATCAAAAACGGTAAAAAATAAAATGGCAATTGTACCCTCAGATTGGCTAAATGTGAATCGCATTTCTTGGAATCAAAGAACAAAGCTGCACATCAACTCAGATTTTTATGATGTTGAGCGTTTTAAAAAAGGTAAAGATTCGCTAAATGATATTGAACTTCAATTACTTGGAAATATTGATAAACAGAAAATTCTTCATCTACAATGTCATTTTGGAATGGACACTTTAAGCTTGGAAAGACACGGTGCTTTTGCTACTGGAGTTGATTTCAGTGAGGATGCCATTTCATATGCCAATACCTTAAAAAAAGAGATGGGTCTATCCTCAGAATTTATTTGCTCAGACATATACGATCTTGATCTCACTGAAACCCACAAATTTGATATGGTTTTTTGTAGCTATGGCATTTGTGGATGGCTTCCGGATCTAAATAAGTGGGGTAAAATCATTTCAAAACACCTGCAAAAAGGTTCAACTTTTACAATTGTGGATTTCCACCCTGCAGTCTGGATGTTTGATGACGATTTTAAAAATATCGGATATTCCTATTTCAATGAAAAACCATACATCGAAATAGAATCTGGTAGCTACGCATCGAGGAATGAAAATGAAGAAATTACATCTGTTTGGTGGAATCATAGCTTATCGGAAATTATGCAAGGACTTTTAGATAATGATCTCGATTTAATGGCATTCAATGAATACGATTACTCACCCTATAATTGTTTTAGACATACCATAGAAGTATCGGATCGAAAATTTAGAATAAAACATTTGGATAGTAAAATACCAATGGTATATTCAATGGTATTCAGAAAAAAATAAACATGGTTAAATTCGTTATTTCTTTGTTTCTTTTAATTCCACTTCTCGCATGTAAAGAAGATGCTGTAAAGAAAGGTAAAGACGTAGTGAAGCTCTCTAATGAAATACAAGTTTTAAACGAAACTTCCCTAGTTATATTGGGGACAACTCAAGACGCAGGCTCTCCTCAAATTGGCTGTAAAAAAGAATGTTGCACATCAATTAAAAATTCCGAAGATCGATTGGTTTGCGCCATAGGCATTGTTGATCCTCACAGCGACAAAAAATATCTTATAGATGCAACACCAGATATAGAAAGGCAAATCAACATTCTCAATCAGTACAGCAGTACAAAAGAAATTCCGGAGGATATATTCTTAACCCATGCCCATATTGGACATTATACAGGTTTGATGTTTCTCGGCAAAGAAGGGGCCAATACTCAAGGAGTGAACGTACATGTCATGGATCGAATGAAAAGTTTTCTCGAAACAAATGGGCCTTGGAATCAACTTGTCAATAATGGCAACATTTCCTTGAAAAAAATAAACAATAAAGACACCCTTTATTTAAGTGAAAAATTAAAGCTCATACCCTTTCTCGTTCCGCATCGTGATGAATATTCAGAAACTGTAGGCTATAAAATTATTGGACCGAAACGTTCGGCAATATTTATTCCTGATATTGACAAATGGAATAGATGGAATAAGAATATCGTTGAAGAAATTGCAATGGTAGACTTTGCTTTTATAGATGGGACTTTTTATGATGAAGAAGAAATAAATTATAGGGATATTTCCGAAATTCCCCATCCATTTATTATTGAATCCATACAACTATTAAAAAAGTTATCGCCAAAAGAAAAAAACAAAGTTTATTTCATTCATCTCAATCACACGAATCCTGCCTTGGATGAGGGAAGTAAAGCTTATCAAGCCATAATGGAAAGTGGCTTCCATGTGGCCAAATTGAATGAAGTTTTTCCACTATAAGCATGAAGTATATCCGGGATATTCTTGAGTTAGAGCTTAAAGAGGAGGTAAACAAACTCCAAAGGTGTTCTGGCGGAAGCATTAATGATGTTATAGAATGTCAAACAAATAATTTTCATGTTGCTCTTAAAATAAATGAAGCAGAAAAGTTTCCTAAAATGTTTGATAAAGAGGCAGAAGGATTAAAACTTTTGTCATCGACTCCTTTTCGTATTCCGAAAATATTGAAACAAGGCACTTTTCAAAAATGGAGCTATTTGATTCTAGAATTCATTAATGATAAAGGCTCTTCATATAGCGATAAAAAACTAGGTGAAAACTTGGCAAAAATGCATTCAATCACCTCAAATCATTTTGGTTTGGAGTCCGACAATTATATTGGTTCAATTCCTCAACAAAACAGCCTAAAAAAAAGCTGGTTGTCATTTTACATAGAAATGCGCCTTCAGCCCTTGGTGAAAATATGTTTTGATCAAAATAGACTAAATAAAGGTGACATTCGTTTATTTGAAAAACTGTATTTGGAACTTGATAAAATCATTCCAAAAGAAGTACCTGCGCTTTTACATGGAGACTTATGGCAAGGAAATATCATTAGTGACGAATATTCCGAGCCTACATTAATAGACCCTGCAGTATATTATGGCCATCGTGAAATGGATTTGTCAATGCTTCTTTTGTTTGGTTCGATTTCAGAACAAACCATTGAAACATATAATGACATTTTTCCATTGGAAAAAAATTGGAAAGAAAGAACAGATATTCACCAGCTATATCCACTCCTTGTGCATTTAAACTTATTTGGTGAATCTTATCTTAAGCCAATTCAAGGAATCGTTGGTAAATACACTTAACTCTTTACAAATTTTTGGGTATAAATTCCTTTGGCTGTAATAATTCTTATGACGTAGGTCCCTTTTTTAAAGGAACTTATATCTGCGAAATACTCTGCGAATGTAGCCGTGGCATTCATTTCATCTTGCAACAAAATTCTACCCGATAAGTCCATCATTTGTATCTCAGCTTTACCATCAACTTTAGCGGATAAGTCTACTGTCAATTCATTTAGAGCTGGATTTGGAAAAATAGAAAGCTCTCCATATTCTGGAATTTCGTCAACCCCTAAAGTAAAACCAACAGAAAAGTCATATCTGTGGTAGCTTCCGAAATCACCAGGGAAAATTTCCATATAATTACCGCCTACTTTTCTCACTCTAAAGGCTCCTGCCGTTTCACCCTCTGTCTGAGAAGAATACCAAAATGACAATCCGTCATCGTCATAATCATCAAGAACAATGGAGTAACAGCCTGGTTCAAGGTCAAAGGTGTCCTTATATTGAGTTGAGTTTTGTAAGTTCGTTCGCTCAAATAAAACAGTACCAGAAGCATCCATTAATCTATATGCGTTTTCAGAGGCTTTATTATTGGTTGTAAACCAAACGAAAAAAGGTCCGTCAACTGATTCTGGTGCTTGAAATTTTGACTTTTTTACACTGTTTTGCTGATAATCATCATTACCCCATTCGCCATTTAGGTCACGGACATATGCCGTAAAGGTTTCGTTTTGATCTAAATCTGTCCACCAAGAATCATCCACCACGGGTATTTCAACAATCTCCTCTTCCATAAAACCTAGGTTACCTGTCCATTGATAATCTATAAAGTCACCATAGGTTATCCAGCATTTAATGGTACAAGAAGTTAATGGCTCTGAACCGGTATTTCTTAAAATAACCCTTGGATTTGAACAAGTCGGATTGTATTTTCGATAATATTCATAATTGTTCGGATTCAATATCTCGACAATTGAGGCATCATTCTCAAAGTTAGGTGCCGAATACGAGATCAAATCATATGCCGCACGATAATTCCCCCCTCCCTGTCCTGGATCAAACGCAGGAACATCATTAATAACATAATCTATAGCAACAGAATCTCCTGGAGTAACAAATGGCGTTAGCTCAAATTCATATTCTTTAACCTTATCTCCTGGACACCAACCCTCTCTCGCATAAGGCCATGTCCCTCCTTGTCCAGTAAGCGGATTAGTACCACAATCTTCCTCTTCAAAAATATCCCATTCAAATCTTGTCACTCCATCAATCTTCAGACTATGATCGTTCGAAACCCACTCACAACAAGCAAAATTACCAACTTGACCATGTCCTGACATCCTCGTTTTAATTTTAAATCCTTGTGAGGTATCCGACAAATAAACTTTCTTTTCTTGAAGAACGTTATCTTCAGCCATTGCCGTGAAGCCATAGGACCTAAAATCCGACCAAATTGGCTCTCTCTTGTGAATATCTCTGGGTGGAATACCTTCAATAAAAGCAAATTTCAAATCCAATAACTCTTGGGTATTATGCGCTGCTAAATCAACAACATTTTTGAGATAGTCTTGGTAATCAGTTACATCATATATCCATGAAAATCCATTTGGGCCTAGGTCAAATCCAATTCCATATGGTGTGATGTATCTAGCGATTTCTACATCAAATATGATTTCATAAGGTTTCTGGTAATAGGTTATGGTTTCATTTGTTAATAATTCACTAGTTGCATACGGAGTAGAAGTAATAATGGCACCCTGTTCATCATAAGAGATTTCCGCTCCTTCAGGTGCTCCCAAAAAGGCATTGGAAATTTCAAAATGTCTATCGACAGTTTCAAATTCAAAAATAACCTCTGGCTCAATCAAAAACTTTTTAATTACACCAAGCTGAGTACTCACAGCCTCTTGATAATCTCCATTCCCAAAAGACACTATCAGCCTGTTTGCCGCTCTTTCCATTCCGGGTATTGACCCTTCACTAAAATCAATCATACCCATTTCTGAAGGCATCAACAAGTAATTATTCGGTGATGCATCTCTTGCATAGCTGAAATTATCAAAATCATAGGCCACCATTAAATTATTCCAATTCGGATGTGTATCATCTATTTTCCTATAAATCCAATTACTTATTGTTGGTTCATCAAGAGCCGCATTAAAAACTCGAAAATGATCGATATTTCCTTTCCAGTGATTACCTAAATTCCTGTTTGCTCCTATAACAAGTCTATGGAGCTCACCTATGATTCGGTTTTTATCCAATCCACTATGCCACAAAATCCCATCCTTATAAATCATCATCTCCCCCGTGCTTTGCTTTTTCACAAATGCCCAATGATGCCATTCATTGTCAATACCATCATTACTCATGTCCTTATCAATACGATCATAACTTGAGCCCGCACCGCAATCCCAGTAAATTCTATTATTGCTCCATGGCATATGAATATTGATGACCCTTTGATTCAATGTATCATAACCTTCTAGTATAGAAGTATTTACTCCTGTATTGCCATTACCCTTCACCCACATTGAAATGGTCAATTCATCTCCCATATCTACATCAGAAAGCTCCAAAAGAGCATGATTCGAACCGTTAAATTTCATACTTCCATTCTTAGAAGAATAATTAATGGCCTCACCAGCATTACTCAGCTCTGTTTCAAACTCAATTAGATTTGTTGTAGGGTAAGAATGATCAAATGTAATTTCAACAATAATATTGTCTGAACCATTCCAAGTAAATGCCTCATTAAATACAAATTCATTTGGCCCTAATTCAAGCTCCCCATAAACTGATGAAACGTTATTTCCTCTACTCAAGTCATACACAGTTGTGAAACCACTTGTATGAAATTGACTTAAATCTGTATCTTGAGTAGACTTTAATGATATCCTTGGATGCATGAGTTCCCCTCCATTCGTTAAATTGGCAACATTCAACCATAAGGACTTGATTTCTCCAGGAGACATACCCGACATCTCCAATTCGGAGGCATTTATGATCATTTGATATTTTCCTCCTTGATAATTCATGTCAAACGGATACAATGAACTTGAAGAAGATACTTGTCCTAAATTATATTGTATAGGATTAATAAGATTCAGTCTTTCATGCTCAGTTACAATAGCACTATTATGATAATCGTACCCCCATGGCTCATATTCAAAAGGCGACAGAGAGCTATAATTATGTAAATATCTTACACTATCTACCTGAACTGAATCATATTCGCCCGTATGATCAAAAACACGCGTATAGGTTAGGTAATCCCACTCTCCGCAATTGAATTGATCCCAAGGAGTCAAAGGACTGCATTTTAATTTGTAGTACATGAGTACTTTTTCAAAACGCTTTTCATTTAAAGAGCTGGGGAATTCAAAATTAGCACGTCTCGTGCTTATAGAATCAAAGGTAAAAGTTTGTACCCAAGTGGTGTCTTGTGCTTTTAATGTTTCATTTGACATTAAGCAACAAATGAATAGGAAGAATATCAAGGTAGTTCTGAGCATAGTATTTTTTTTCAAAAATACGTAAAATGAAACGAAAACTAAACCCGTTTCAATAACCCAAATTATTGATCTAATTTACTTTGTGAACAAATCAATGACTAAAGTCAGTTTCTCTCTAATTACCGTTCGGTCAACGATGAAATCAAGAAAACCATGCTCTAATAAAAACTCCGAGGTTTGAAATCCTTCTGGAAGATCTCTTCCTATTGTTTCCTTAACAACTCTCGGACCTGCAAAAGCAATTAAAGCACCAGGCTCAGCAATATTCACGTCACCAAGCATAGCAAAAGAGGCAGTAACACCTCCGGTAGTCGGATCAGTTAAATATGAAATATAAGGCAATTTGGCATCAGAAAGCTGGCCAAGTTTACCAGAAATTTTAGCCATCTGCATTAATGAAAAGCCTGCCTCCATCATCCTTGCTCCTCCTGATTTCGAGATAATCATAAATGGGCAATTTAACTTCAAGGCTTCGTCAATGGCTCTCGCAATTTTTTCCCCCATAACAGACCCCATAGAACCACCTATGAATTTAAAGTCCATCGCTGCCACGACAAAATCTTTTTTATTGAGTTTTCCCTTTGCGGTCCTAACAGCATCAGACAATCCCGTATTCTGCTGTGTTGTCTTCACCCTATCGGTATATTTTTTGGTGTCCTCAAATGACAATGGGTCACCAGGCTTCACCTTCGCATTAAGTTCTGTATATTTTCCACCATCAAAAATCATTGAAAAATATTCCTCTGAACCAATACGTTCGTGATGTGAGCAACGGTCACATACATAGTTCAATTTTTCCAAATCGCCTTTTGTAAAAATCGTTTTACAATTGGAACACCTTGACCATAAACCTTCAGGAACTTCTTTTTTCTCACTTGTGGTAGTGGTTATTCC
>WTIB01000170.1:0-2241 GCA_011522905.1 Crocinitomicaceae bacterium
GTGTTTTAGGGAGTAATCTTGTACGAGAATTAATTGAAAGAGAATACCAAGTAAGTGTATTACTTCTTGAAGGAACCACCTCAAAGACGCTTGATGGGCTCGATATTAATAAGTTTTACGGGAATATACTTGATAAAGATTCTCTAAATGCTGCATTCAGTGGACATGATGTTGTAATTCATTGTGCAGCTTCAACGAGTATATACCCAGCAAGAGACCCTTTTATAAATAAGGTGAATATTGAAGGAACTGAAAATGTCATACAATCCATTAAAGACAACAAGGTAAAACGCCTTGTTTATGTTGGAACTGCCAATTCATTTGGTAATGGCAGTTCATTAGAGGACCTTGGAGATGAAACAAACGAATATACAGCGCATAAGTATGGTCTGGATTACATGGACTCCAAAAAGAAGGCGCAAGACTTATTACTTGATGCAGTAAAAAAAGATGGCCTTCCTGCGATTATAGTGAATCCAACATTCATGATTGGTCCTTATGACTCAAAACCTAGTTCTGGAACCATGGTTTTAGCTATCTACAATGGTAAAGTACCGGGTTATACTCACGGAGGGAAGAACTACATAGCGGTAAAGGATGCCGCAGTTGCCATAGCCAATGGAATTACCATGGGAAGAATAGGTGAGTGCTATATTCTCGGAAATGAAAATTTGTCCTATAAAGATGCCTTCGAAAAAATTGCTCAATCTATAGGAGGAAAAGCACCTAAACTTGGAATGGCCAATTCCATAATGAGGGCCTATGGAAGTATCAATTCATTCCTTGCCAAAATGTTTGGATATAAACCTGCTGTGACAAAAGAATTAGCAGCGATTTCATGCGACAATTTTTATTATTCTGCAGATAAAGCCAGAAAAGAACTTCAATTACCGAGCACTCCAATGGAGGTGGCTTTTAAGGAATGTTTTGAATGGTATAAAGACAACGGATATTTAAATAAAAAATAAAAATGTACGAATACTTACCAATAGACCTTTCATGGGGGAAAGATGAAATGAGGGTTTTTCTACCGATTTCAGCGGCGCTTGTATTCTTTGTGGTGTACTGGTTCACAGCTCAATCAGAAAAAATCAAATCCTACTTTTATAATAAGTATGATCATGATGATGCTTCTGTCAAACATATTTTTTTCACAAAATATTTCGGTTTTATTTCAATGGGAATCGCCCCCACAATTCTTTGTCTAATATTTATTCCAGAAATTAGCCTCGCCGATTACGGATTAACTTTTATTCCTAAAACGACGATGTATACGGTTTGGTGGACTTTGGGTCTATGTGTCTTAGTCATTCCATTAGCAGCTTTTAGTGCAAGAAAGCCAAAGAACCTGGTTAATTATCCACAAATAAGAGCCAAGAACTGGAATCGAAGTATTCTTTTTAAAAATTTACTTGGATGGGCATTGTATTTATTTGGTTATGAATTTTTGTTCAGGGGAGTATTATTTGTTCCTTTGATAGAACCATTAGGAATTTGGACTGCAATTGCTATTAATACCGCACTCTATTCAGCAACACATATTCCAAAAGGATTGGATGAAACAATTGGAGCGATTCCATTGGGGATCGTCTTATGTCTTCTCACCGCTGCCTCGGGTACTATTTGGATTGCTTTTATAGTGCACGTTGCTATGGCATGGACAAACAGCTTAACAGCACTTAGATTCCATCCAGAAATAAATTACAATAAGGCAAAGTAATTGGATAAAAAAAAGCTAAACATCTATCTCATTAGAGGCCTAACAAGAGAGTCAGGGCACTGGGGAGATTTTGTCAATTTGCTTGAATCACAATTGCCAGAAGCAACAATACATTTAATGGACCTCCCGGGAGCTGGGATTTACCACAGAGACAAGGCCCCTTCGAGTTTAAAAAAGATGGTCGATTTCATGCGTAATGAAATGATTGATAGAATCAATCCAGACGAACACAACATTATTTTTGCCACCTCTTTAGCTGGGATGCTAGCGACAGAATGGACCATCAACTACAAAAATGATTTTGACGCACTCATAATGGTCAACTCAAGTTTTAAAGGTTTATGTTCAACAAATGAACGAGTGAACAAGTCCGTTAGAGGTGATATGCTTAGAATTCTTTTAACCAAAAACATTAAGAAGAGGGAACGATTAATTATAAAGGTAAATTCAAACAAGGTGGGTATGGTTGATAAACTTTTGGATACCTGGGTTTCGATTCAAAAGAAACGTAAAATGTCGAG
>WTIB01000170.1:2341-4217 GCA_011522905.1 Crocinitomicaceae bacterium
TTGATAAACTTTTGGATACCTGGGTTTCGATTCAAAAGAAACGTAAAATGTCGAGGATGAATATCTTCAGACAGACACTTGCAGGAATGAGGTACAATTTAAATGGGGAAAAACCAAAAATACCCATTCTGGTTATTGGGTCAAAAGGGGATAGAATGGTTTCACCATCTTGTATTGAAAAACTACACAAGCATTTTGGAGGAGATTTGATTTGGCACCCAACATCAGGCCACGGATTACCTTTAGATGAGCCTGAATGGCTCAGTGAAACTGTAGCTAAGTGGTCTAGGGAAAGTTTCAAGAATTTTAAGAAAAAAATAGCATGAGCATTTTTATTACTGGAGGTACAGGATATATAGGAGCACATTTATTGAAAAAACTGACAGATTCAGATGAAACAATTCATGTTCTGGTAAGATCTAAGGAAAAAGCCTCTAATATCGAGCATCCAAATGTCACTATTTTTGAGGGTGACATCATGAATAAAGAGTCAATTAAGGAGGCAATGCAGGGTTGTAGTAAAGTGTATCACCTAGCTGCCTTTGCAAAGGTTTGGGCTAAAGACCCGAAAACTTATTTCGATATTAACGTAACTGCCACGGTGAATGTGTTGGAGGCCGCCCAAGAATTGGGGGTCTCGAAAGTTATTGTCACATCTACAGCAGGTGTATATGGAGCATCCGTAAGCGATGACATCACGGAGACTTATGTGCGAGACTTTGACTTCTTCAATGAGTATGAAAGCTCTAAAGCGATATCTGAATCTAGGATTAAAGATTTTGTTATTGCTAGTCTGGATGTATCTATCGTTTCACCTACACGTGTTTATGGTCCTTGTATTTTTGGCGAACCACAATCTGTGACTCAATTGATTCAAAAATATATCAAGGGTAAATGGAGAATTATTCCAGGAGATGGGACGAAAATAGGGAATTACGTATATATCGATGATGTTATAGATGGACATATTCTTGCTATGGAAAAAGGAAAGACAGGGCACACCTACATTCTAGGAGGAGAAAATCATGACTACAATTCATTCTTTAAAATTTTGGCTATTGAATCGGGGATTCATCGAAAAATGATCAAACTTCCCATTGGTTTTCAGATGATGTTCGCTAGAATACAATTATTGAAAATTCCATTTGGTGGGACGCCTTTAATCACTCCAAAATGGATTGCGAAGGGGAAATATGATTGGAAAGTTGATTCTAGTAAAGCTATAAATGAACTTGGCTTAAAAATCACTTCCCTTAAGGAAGGAATCAAGAAAACTATTGATTGGATTGAGGGGTCAGAAACAAAAAAGTGACTCAATAATGTTTACCAATAAAAGCAAGCTTGTTAAAATCACGATTGTGCTCGTCGCTTTCGTCATTTCTGCACTTAGTTCTTATCTGTTATACAGAATGGTTGTTGCTGAAACTAATATGTTATTGAACACCCTAATTTTATTCTGCATTACCTGGGCCATTATTTTCTTTCCGTTTATGATCTTTCAAACTTTCAAGTATTTCAGATTTTCAAAAAATTACTACCATAAACGAAAAATGGAATCTGAATTGTTCTTTAAGTACATCGGGGTCCCTCTCTTTCGAAAGATACTTATCAATTCCTTTTTCAAGTATTTAAACCGCAGAGTTTACCTGAAAGGTAAAAAGGGAGATAGGTTTATTAAATTTATTGAGGAAACAAAACAATCCGAAACGTCTCATTTCATTTCACTTGTTATTACTTTGGGAGTTCAGATATTGTTCATTTTGGATTATCGCTTATATGAATTTTGGATGCTACTCTTATTTAATGTGATATTCAACTTGTACCCCATTCTTTTGCAAAGGATGAATAGATTTTTAATCGAAAAACGCATAGGAAT
>WTIB01000083.1 GCA_011522905.1 Crocinitomicaceae bacterium
TAGGTAATCAATGCACTGCCTCCATTATTGATTAAAGAGGCAGATCCTGGACTAATCCATTGGTAATCGACTACATTGCCTTCGGAAGTTTCACTTGTTTGAATTTCGGTCTCAAACCAAGTAACTGGATTTTGAGATATAGTGAAGTTAGCAGTGGGAAGTGATGTAACTTCAATAATTCCGTCAAAATCACCAGTATATAGGCATCCATAATTGGAGATAATATTCACATTCAAATCATATACACCCGGATCAGGAAGGGTGAGGTCTATACTTTCATCTCCATTCGCTAAAATTACATTACCACTAGAAAAGATGAATTCAGTTGTAAAAATTTCCGCCGCGTTAACTGAATTATTGTAGAGAATAAATTCACCAGGCAAGCATTGAACAGGGATATCTGGATTGATTTGCGGTATGATGGGCTCTGGGAAAGTCACAGTGAGACATTCCGTAACTTCTGGGGAACCACATTCTTCTGATAATGTTAGACAATATAAAGTATTATTTACGGTAGGATTTACTGTAATTGTTTGGCCTATATCTAATGAATTTCCATTTTCTGTCCATGTAAATATGTATGGAGAAGAACCGCCATTTCCTGTGGCTTCGAGGTCTATAATTGCTTCTGCGCAAATTACAGAGTCGGGGGTTAAATTCGTAATACTTAAAGGTTCAGGCTCACCAATTGTCGACGAAATTTGATCTACACAACCATTGGCATCAGTTACCGTAACGGTATGGGTACCTGCATATAAATCATTAGCAACACTATCTACAGAAGAACTCTGATCCCAGGAATAGGTATATGGAGAGGAGCCATCTACCACATCAACCATAATCATTCCATTATTTGAGCTGTTACATAAAGCATCTTGCTGATCTTCTATACTCAATGTCATCGAAGGAATTTCATCTACAACAACTGTTACTGTCCCATTACACCCTGAGGCAGTGCTCACATCACAGGTATATGTTCCTGCAATTAAACCAACTGCTGTTTGAGTGGTTTGACCATCACTCCAAAGGTAACTTTCTGTACCATCAGAAGGTGTCATCGTCGCTGTGGCAGTTCCATCTGATCCTCCTGTGCAGGATACTTGGGTGTATGAACCAGTGAATGTTGCAGGGCTATCACCTACCGTCACAGTAGCATTAGATGTACATCCATTTCCGTCAGTCATAAATACCGAATATGTTCCGGCAGTAACGTTGTTTACGGTCTGACTAGTCGCACCTAAAGCAGGCCAAGAGTATGTATAAGGAGGTGGGGACCCGGCACCTGGTGAAGCACTCACACTTCCAACGCCTTGACTACAAACATCTGGCGTTGAGCTAGCGACTACCTCCGGAGAGGCGAGCGTGACCCAGGAAGTATCAGATACCGCTCCTAAAGCGGTTCCGCATGCAGAACTCGTAAGAAAATATCCGGTAGTACCAGAAGGTACATTAGAAATATTTAATGTTCCTCCGTTATAAGGGGACGTGTTTCCAAGTGTATTGTTCCATACCAAACTACTGCCAACACCAGTGATTTGAACATAAGTAATTGGAAGAATACTGTAGTTATTTCCCCCTTGATATTCCCATCGGGAGGCATCATGATTTGCACACCAAATCGTATTATTCCTACCTGGGGTAATATGAGCGATAGTACCATTGCTGTTTTGAATACCTTGAATAGCAAGACCACCGTTCCAAGTTCCGCAAACAGTTTTCTTTCCAATATGTACCTCAATATCGTTAGAGGTTTCATATAAAATTATTCCGATGTAATTACATTCTGAAATACCACATGAGAAGGCACCAATCTCTCGGTATAGAATCACAAGTTTTCTGTTAGGAGCAGTCCCAATTGTTTGATATTGAATATTTCCATTAGGGCTAACTCCGGCACTTGGATTCATATCTTGATATGCAGGCATAATTGCATTGAGTGTAACAGCTGTTCCCGCAGAAGGTAAGGTTCCAACACCTCCTAATGCCCATGGACAATAACCATTCGCATTTCCCATGTTAAATGAAATAATTCCATTTGATCCTATTGTACATTGATTAAAGCTATTTCCGTAAAAAACAAAGTTAAATCCGATTGGAACTGGTCCACTAAAGGAGTCATCGCTTAACGTCGGAATCACTGTTGGAGAATTCAAATTTATACCCCCCGTAATATTGCTACCTGAAGATGAACAATCTTCAATTACCAATGAGCCTCCACAAACCGTCACATCATCGCCTAAACAGATGGTTTGCTGCGCATGGAAATATCCAACAACTAAGAAACTAAGAAGAGCCAAAATATACCTCATAGGGTTTATAGTTAAGTTTGAATTGTAAACGATAAACGTAGTTTATAGGTTGCTTTACAGAGGCAAAAATAGTTCATTTAGTTTAAAATCATTACAATTTGTGTTTAAAGAGTTGATTTATAGTGCTTCTCAAATTCTTGTGAACTTTTTAAAGATAAAAATTTCACATTCCCAAATCTTGATTACTTTTGCCAAGATTTAACCATTTAATGATATCACTTATGTCAAATCATTTTCATTCAGAAATAGAAGCTTTTATGGAGCGTGTAAGCGCTAAAAATAGTCATGAGCCAGAATTCTTGCAAGCGGTGCAAGAGGTTGCAGAGGCTGTAATACCCTTTATTGAAGCTAATCCAAAATATAAGAAAGCTAGAATTTTAGATCGAATTGTTGAACCAGAAAGAACGATAATGTTTAGGGTGCCATGGCTAGATGATGAGGGAAATGTTCAGGTAAATAGAGGTTATCGCGTAGAGTTTAATTCTGCAATAGGTCCATATAAAGGTGGTTTGAGATTTCATCCATCAGTGAACTTATCTATTTTGAAATTTTTGGGTTTTGAACAAATTTTCAAAAATTCATTAACTACTCTGCCTATGGGTGGAGGTAAAGGTGGTTCTGATTTTGATCCAAAAGGAAAGTCTGATAATGAGGTGATGAAATTTTGTCAATCCTTTATGACTGAGCTTTCAAGACATATTGGTGCAGATACAGATGTGCCTGCAGGAGATATAGGGGTAGGAGGACGTGAGATTGGATATATGTTTGGTCAGTACAAGAGGATTCGAAATGAATTTACAGGTGTTTTAACTGGTAAGGGGAGAAATTGGGGAGGTTCTTTGATTCGTCCAGAAGCAACTGGATATGGTACTGTATATTTTGCGAAAGAAATGTTGGCAACCAAAAATGAGTCTTTTCAGGGTAAAACAGTAGCCATTTCTGGCTCCGGAAATGTTGCACAATATGCATGTGAAAAGGCAACAGAGCTTGGGGGTAAGGTTGTGACCTTATCAGATTCTAAAGGATACATTTATGATGCTGATGGAATTGACGCAGATAAATTGGCCTACGTAATGGATCTTAAAAATGTACAAAGAGGTAGAATATCTGAATATGTTAAAAAATATCCATCCGCAGTTTTCGTCGAGGGGAAAAGGCCTTGGGAGAAAGATGTTGATATAGCGCTTCCTTGTGCTACTCAAAATGAATTGAATGGTGAAGAAGCCAAGTCATTAACCTCGAATGGTGTAATTTGTGTTGCGGAAGGTGCAAATATGCCTTGTACACCTGAAGCCATTGAGGAGTTTCATAATTCAAAAGTGTTGTTTGCGCCTGGTAAGGCCTCTAATGCTGGTGGGGTTGCTACATCTGGTCTTGAAATGTCTCAAAACTCCCTTAGGATGTCTTGGACTTCCAAAGAAGTTGATGAAAAGCTTCACGCTATAATGGTTTCCATTCATGAGGCATGTGTGGCTTATGGAAGACTTGATGATGGTTCGATTGATTATGTCAAAGGAGCAAATATTGCGGGATTTGTTAAAGTTGCTGATTCAATGATTGATCAGGGTGTAGTTTAATTATTCATTGATCGAAATAATTTCGATTTCTACTCTTCTGTTGATTTTCCTTTGAGATTCATTTTCTTCTGGAAGTTTATAGATAGGTTTGGAACTTCCGTGTCCTTGATGACTCAATCTTTTAGGGTTAATACCATTTTTAGTAAGATAATCAAGCACCCTAGCGGCTCTTTGTGTAGATAAATCCTGCCAATCATCTATGGCACAGCAGATATGTCCATGAATTTTAATGTGTATGTCCTCTCGTTTTTTCAGTTTGAGCAATAAATCTTCAAGAACGGGAAAAGCAATGTCTCTAAAAACAGCTGTGCCTGGTTGA
>WTIB01000046.1 GCA_011522905.1 Crocinitomicaceae bacterium
GGATTTCCATAAAAATCTTTTTTCAAAACCCCTTCAAAATTCCCCCGCTTCATGAAGTTTTTGACAATTCGGTCTTCCAATGAATGATAAGAAATGATAACTAGGCGACCGCCAGGGTTGAGTAAGTCAGCAGCTTGGATTAAAAAGCTTTCCAAAACCTCTAATTCCTTATTTACTTCGATTCTTAATGCCTGAAATACTTGAGAATAATACTTATGCTCCTTGAATTTTGGCGCTAAATTAGACAAGAGCTCAATAAATTCTTGAGTGGTACGTATGGGCTGATTTACTCTTTGCTGAATAATTGCGGAAGCCAGCTTACGCGCATTTTTTATTTCTCCATACTTCTTAAATATTTCAACTAAGACCTCCTCTTCACAATCATTAATTAGGTCAGCGGCAGTAGTTGACGCAGTCTTATTCATTCTCATGTCGAGATCCGCCTGTCCACGAATTGAAAACCCTCGTTCAGGAACATCAAATTGATGAGACGAAACTCCAAGATCTGCTAAAATTCCATCCACCTTATCTACCTTTCTTGCCCGGAGCTGATTTGATAGAAATGAAAAATTCGATTGAATGAATTCGAAATTAGAAGCACTCCAAATATTTGATTTTGCATCCGAATCCTGATCTAATCCATAGAGAAAACCCTGCTCATTTAGGTTTTCAAAAATAGCTCGAGAATGCCCTCCTCCACCAAAAGTGACATCAACATAAGTGCCATCCGCATGGATATTTAAACCTTCAATACAGGCCTCTCTCAGTACTGGTATGTGATATGTATTAACCTTCTCTGTCATCCAAGTCGCCCATTACTTCATTCGCTAAATCAGCAAAGTCCGTCATGTTCTCTTCAATCATATTGAAGTACTTGGATTTATCCCAGATTTCTATTCGATCATTGTAAGCAATAAGCATAACCTCTTGACCCAATCCAACTCTTTCTGAGTGGGCCGTGGGCACTAAAGCTCTTCCAGCTTTATCAAGAGACACATGTTTTGCCCCCTGATGAAACAATCGATAAAACATTCGATTTTGTGGCTTAAACAAATTCATTTTGGACAGCTTTTTACTCATAGCCTCCCATTCTGAGATTGGATATAAGGTTAAGCAGTCTTCAAAACCCTTATTTAACATAAAATCGCGCTGAGCATTGGCAGGAAGCTGTTTGCGCAGACCAGAAGGGAAAAGAAATCTTCCCTTACTATCTAACTTAACCTCGAATTCTCCTACTAATCCTGACATAACGAATATATACGGTTAAAAATAATGGATTTTTACCACTTTTTACCACCAAAAATTAAATTGTTGAAAACTTATAACGCAATTTACATTATTTTGTTTCATGAACCTAATATAAACACTGTATTTATTGGATTTTTAAGAAAAAATCAAAAGTGGTAAAAAGTGGAAAACTATTTATTTATTAACAATTTTGCATTTACCATATTTGCATACTTTTGTCAAGTGAAAATTGAAGGAAAATATTGGGTTTTACTGATACTTCTATCCTTAATCTGGGGGAGCTCATTTATACTAATGAAGCGAGGAATGTTCAGTCCTTTAGGTGAGGTCGTTTTTAATTCTAATCAGGTTGCAGCCCTGAGGTTAATTTTAGCGAGCATTGTCCTTTTACCCTTTGGATATAAGGCCTTTAAAAGAATTAACTTTAAAAAAGACTGGCTTTATTTTTTATTAGTAGCCATGTGTGGGAACATGTTTCCAGCTTTCCTTTTCACTTATGCAGAAACAGGTATATCCTCAGGGTTCGCAGGAATGCTCAATAGCATGACTCCTATTTTCACCATATTTATTGGTTTTGGCTTTTTTCAAGTTAAAATGACATGGACTCAAATCATAGGATCCCTTATAGGCAGTGTTGGCGTAGTTTTACTTCTATTTTTTGGAAAATCTGTATCACTTAAAGGTGAATGGGCACATATTATTTCAGTGGTAATTGCAACCCTTTGTTACGCGATAAGCTTAAGTGTCATTCGATATAAACTCAAACAATATAAATCTATCGATATCGCCACTATTGCATTTTTAATTTTATTAATTCCTTCTTTAATTATTTGCACTTATGAAGAAACATGGCTCGTTTTTATAAACAATTCACAAGCCAATTCTAGTTTCCTTGCCATTAGCATTTTGGGACTTATCGGAACTGCTTTTGCGTTATTTCTTTTTAACAACATTATAAAAAACACTTCTGCACTATTCGCAAGCTCCGTAACTTACTTTATTCCAATTGTTGCCGTAATCATAGGCTTTTTCTTTGGTGAGCGACTCTCAGTTTATCAAATTTTATCAATGTTTATCGTTCTTTCTGGGGTATTTCTAGCAAATTTTAATAGCTCAAAAAATACAAGCCATTAATTTGTTGCAATATTTTGACTGATTAGAATAAAACATTATCTTTGCAGACCAATTTTGGAAGAACTTTTAAAGTAAATATTGTTATGTACGCAATAGTAGAGATAGCAGGGCAGCAATTTAAAGTGCAAAAAGACCAAAAAGTTTTCGTTCATCGACTTGATGCAAAAGAAGGTTCAAAAGTAGAATTTGACCAGGTTTTGTTGATAGATGATAAAGGAAAAGTTAATGTTGGCGCCCCGGCTGTAGATGGTGCAAAAGTCACCGCAGAAGTAGTAAGTCACGTCAAAGGTGACAAAGTAATCGTTTTCAAAAAGAAACGAAGAAAAGGATACAAGAAAAAGAATGGACATCGTCAAGCTTTTACCGAGCTAGCGATTAAAGGAATTAAAGTAAAAAAACCAGCTGCTAAAAAAGCTGCTGCTGAAAAATAAAAGAATATGGCACATAAGAAAGGAGTAGGTAGTTCGAAGAACGGTCGTGAATCTCAAAGTAAAAGATTAGGTGTTAAAATATTTGGTGGACAGGCTGCAATTGCCGGAAATATTATTGTTCGTCAGAGAGGAACACAGCACCACCCTGGAGATAATGTAGGTATGGGTAAAGACCATACATTGTTTGCATTGCAGGATGGTTTAGTTGAATTCAAAAAGAAAAAGAACAATAGATCATTTGTTTCTATAGTTCCATTTGAAACAGCTGAAGCATAAGACTTCGCAAAAATATTTGAAAGGCCGACTCTTGTCGGCCTTTTTTGTTTGATACATTTATATTTGTAAGTGTGAAACTCATCAGAAAATATCGATTTCTGTGTTCAGTATTATCTGGCTTAATGCTGATGCTTTGCTTTCCTTACTCTGGAAGTATAACACCATTGGTTTTTATTTCACTCGTCCCTTTACTGATTGTTGAGGACTATATCACCACAAATAAACTTCCTTCACGAAATGTCTTTCTACACGCATTTATATGTTTCTTCATTTATAACTTGGGGACCTCATACTGGATTTACAACTCAAGTGCTGAAGGGGGTGTTTTTGCCTTTATTTTCAATACCACAATGATGTGTCTGGCTTTTCAGTCTTTTCATTTTATCAAAAAACATCTGGGAAACCATAAAGGATACCTTTCACTTCCATTTGTTTGGTTAGGATTTGAGCATGCACACACCAATTGGGAATTCTCCCACCCATGGCTTTCCTTTGGGAATGTTTTCTCAATAAGAACAAACTGGATTCAGTGGTATGAATATACCGGTATTAGCGGTGGAACTTTGTGGGTGATTGTAATCAATTTACTCTTTTTCTTACTCCTTAGAAAATGGTTCGCTAAAGAGAAATCTAAAAAACTTGCTTGGATTACTGGACTCGTTCTCAGTGTTCCCCTGATCTTTTCATTACTCATTAAATGGTCGTACGAAAACAAAATAGTTAAAAAGAAGAAGCCATTTGAAGTAGTTATTGTACAGCCTAATATTGACCCTTATAATGAAAAGTTTACAGGTGGCCCAAGGAAACAAACGGATAAATTTATCAGACTCGCAGATTCCAAAATCACACCTAAAACTCAGCTGGTCGTTTATCCAGAAACTGCCCTTAGCTACAGCTTTTATGAGGATGATTTTCAGCTTCTTTCTGTTTATCCAAATTACTTTAGTGCCGTTACAAGATGGAATGCCAATATACTTATTGGGGCATCAACAATGAAGAGATTCAATTCTAAAAACTCGAAAGCATCAAGAAAAAATCCAGATGGAACCTACAATGA
>WTIB01000311.1 GCA_011522905.1 Crocinitomicaceae bacterium
ATTCAATAGATGGCCGCAGGCTTGTTTTTGAATAATTCACTTTCAGACGATCCAAGATTTTAAAATGCTTATCATATAAGATAGATTCAAAGTCCTCAAACGAAATTTTATCCGTACACCACAGCGCTTGACTCAAGGCGATTGCTCTTGGGTAGGCCATATATTCAAGTTGTGAAAAGGTAGAGATATATTCAGTCCATAAATTGGCTTGTCCTCCGAGAATGAAGCTGGCTTCGGCAACATCGAGCTCTGAAGGAATTGGATTGAAGTCGTATACCTTCTCTAATGGCGTAAAACCACCGATTGCAAGAGGTTCTTCTTTCCCTTTCCCTTGATAATGATCAAAATAACAATGAGTTCCCGGGGTCATGACTACATAATTTCCTTTTTTTGATGCTTCAACACCACCTTTTGTTCCTCTCCAGGACATTACCGTTGAATTAGGGGATAACCCACCTTCCAATATTTCATCCCATCCTATAAGCTGTCTATTTTTCGAGTTCAGATAGCTTTCTATTTTTTTAATGAAGTAGCTTTGCAGCTCTTGTTCATTTGCCAGGTTATTGGATTTAATGGTGTTCTGACAGGCTTGACATTCCTTCCATCTGGTTTTAGGTGCTTCGTCACCACCCACATGAATATATTTACTTGGAAACAAATCCAAGACTTCATCTAGAATATTTTCCAGAAATTCAAAAGTCTCATCTGTCGTGCAATAAATATCCTCAAAAACACCCCATATACCGGGAACTCCTTGTTGAATTTTTGTACAGGAATATTCAGGATAAGCCGCTAAAGCCGCTCTGCTATGTCCTGGCATTTCAATTTCAGGAACTATGGTTATGTGTCTTTCATTTGCATATCTTACAATGTCCTTAATTTCTTCTTGTGTGTAGAAACCTCCATATCTAATTTGGTCGTATGTTCTTGGAAATGAATTGTAATGATTTTTGATAGTGCTATCTCTGTATGCACCTATTTCTGTCAGCTTTGGATACCTTTTGATTTCTATTCTCCATCCTTGGTCATCTGTAAGATGCCAATGAAAAGTATTGAATTTATACAAGGCCATTAAATCAATATATTTTTTGACTTCTTCAGGAGAAAAGAAATGTCGAGACACGTCTAAATGCAAGCCCCTCCATTCAAATTTCGGATAATCTTGGATAAAAGCTTTGGAAATATACTTGATATCATCCTCCGTTTGAATCAATTGGACAAGTGACTGAAATGCATAATAAAGGGCTTTATCGTTGGCATATGAGATAATGACCTGATCATTTACGGCAATTGAATAAAAATCTTTAGGGACATTTTTGAGCTTCTGGAATCGAATGAATGGACGCCCTAGGGTATCTGTAGTAGAGATATTATGAAAAGTGTTCAATAAGAGGTCCAATTGCTTTCGCGAAGAAGGAGAAAGATAACCTTTATGTCCTTCGGGTAGTTTTTGAATGCTTATTTGATGAGGTAGGTATAGAGTGCCCTCAGTTTTATTGTAAACTACTGGACTTGGCAAAATTGGACATTTCGATAGTTGCGAATGCAGTGAACCACAAAAGATGGTCAAAAAGAGAAAACATATAACCTTTTTCATAGGCGAATAAAGGTAATTAATTTCATGAATTCATTTTTCTATCCATATGGAATCATCAATGTATTATAATTAACTTTGCCAAAAAGAAAAGCATGAAGATTTCAAATAATATTCTTGAAACTATTGGTAATACACCTTTGGTCAAGCTTAATAAGATAACCAAAGAGGTGGAGGCAACAGTATTGGCAAAAGTAGAATATTTCAATCCTGGAAGCTCTGTTAAGGATCGAATGGCTGTGAAAATGGTCGAAGACGCCGAAAAAGATGGGCGACTTAAACCAGGGGGAACTATTGTTGAAGGTACTTCAGGAAATACAGGAATGGGTTTGGCTTTGGCTGCAATAGTAAAGGGATACAAGCTGATTTGTGTATCGACTGATAAACAGTCCAAAGAGAAATTTGACATACTTCGAGCAGTTGGAGCAGAGGTTATCGTTTGTCCAACGGATGTTGCCCCTGAAGACCCTCGCTCTTATTATTCAACCTCTAAGAGAATTGCAGAAGAAACACCCAATTCTTGGTACGTTAATCAATATGACAATCCTTCAAACACTGTAGCTCATTATGAACAAACAGGTCCCGAGATATGGGAGCAGACTGAGGGAAAAGTAACTCATTTTGTTGTAGGAGTTGGAACAGGAGGGACCATTTCTGGAGTGGGAAAGTATTTAAAGGAAAAAAACCCGAACATTAAAGTATGGGGTATTGATACCTATGGTTCCGTTTTTAAAAAATACCACGAGACCGGAATTTTTGATGAAAATGAAATTTATTCCTACATCACTGAGGGGATAGGGGAAGACATTCTACCGGAAAATGTAAACTTTGAGATTATTGATGGTTTCGAGAAGGTTACTGATAAAGACGCAGCGGTTTATACAAGGCGCATGGCGAGAGAGGAAGGCATCTTTGCGGGAAATTCTTGTGGCGCAGCAGTAAAAGGATTGATTCAGCTTAAAAAACACTTCTCAAAAGATGATGTCGTTGTGGTCTTATTACATGATTCGGGTAGTAGATATGTGGGTAAAATGTATAATGATGATTGGATGCGTGAAAGAGGCTTCTTAGACCAAGATGTTGTGACTGCGGGAGATCTTGTTAATGCTCATGAAAATAAACCACTTGTTACCGTTTTTGCTGAAGAACTTGTATCTCACGCTATTGGCAAAATGAGAAAGTTTGGTATTTCTCAAATTCCTGTTTTAAAAGACAATCAATTTGTAGGATCTGTTGATGATAGTACCATTTATCAGGCATTACTGGATAAACCTGAGCTAAGTGATTTGCCTATTTCATCTATTATGGGTCCTGTATTTCCTGTTGTTAAGAATGGAACATCAGTTGAGGAATTGTGTAAATTGATTAATAAATCTACTCCTGCTGTATTGGTTGAAAAAACGGATGGTTCACATCACATTGTGACACGATACGATATCATTTCGGCAATGTCATAATGGCGGAAAAAATTTGTATTGATCAACTGGGTAGAAAGGTATCCATTCCGGACAAACCACTAAGAATTATTTCATTAGTTCCGTCAATTACCGATTTTCTTCATTATTTGAATTTTGAAAAAGAGGTAGTTGGAATAACGAAGTTTTGTATTCATCCAAACGAATGGTTTAAAACCAAAACAAGGATTGGTGGTACAAAAAGTCTGAATCTTGAAAAAATATCAGCATTGAATCCGGATTTGATTATTGGAAATAAGGAAGAAAATGTAGAAAATGAAATCAAGGCATTGTCAAATCATTTTCCGGTTTGGATGAGTGATGTCAATTCATTTGATGATGCTATTGAAATGATTAAAAAGTTAGGCCATGTATTAAATCGGCAGAATGAGTGTAAATCACTTATACATTCGATTAATGATTCTTTTCAAAACCTGAAAAACATTGGTCAGCAGAAATCAGTATTGTATTTTATTTGGCATAATCCCGATTACCTAGCGGGAAGCTTCACTTTTATAGATTCAATTTTAAATACACTTGGATTTGTAAATGATTGTAAAATGGATCGTTATCCTGATATGAATGACATATCAATTGACTCGCCTGACTATATTTTTTTAAGCTCTGAACCTTTTCCATTTTCAAACAAACATATTGAATATTTCAAAGACAAATTCCCAACTTCTAAAGTTGTTTTAGTCAATGGTGAAATGTTTTCATGGTACGGTTCCTACATGTTGAAATTACCTTCATATATTGAGAAGGATTTAATCAATAAGCTTTGAAACATTCTATTGTATTTTATGATTCAGCGTGTCCTTTATGTTCAAGGGTTGTTCGATTCATTCTTAGACACGAAAAAAATGATGAATTGAGATTCAGTGCGCTTCAAGGTAAATTTGCAAAGTCGTTCTTGTCAAGTAAAGGAATAAATGAACTAGATCTGAGTACATTTTATTTATTTAAAAATGAAAAGTTATATCAAAAGTCTACTGCCGCACTAAGATTATTGACTTATTTGAGATGGCATTTACTATTTCTAAATATTTTTTGGGTGCTACCCCGAGTGATTCGAGACTTTT
>WTIB01000263.1 GCA_011522905.1 Crocinitomicaceae bacterium
TCTCCCACAGGCTGTTCTGTTACTGAAAACGTAATCGTAACTGTTCAAGCATTGCCAACAGTTACAATTAACAGCTTAAATATTTGTACTGGATCTACTGGTGTTCTTACAGCAACCCCATCTGTCGGAGGTGGTAATTATTCTTGGTCGACAACCGAAACAACACAAAGTATTACGGTATCTACCGCAGGAAATTACACAGTGAATTATTCTGTGGGTTCTTGTGCTAGTTTACCTGCAAGTGTTACAGTTACGGAAACGGCACCGCCTGTGCTTACAGGAATAACTATTGCAGAAACTTCTGGTTTAGCGAACGACGATGGTGCGATTTGCAAAACGGATGATGTTACGCTGACTGCAGAGCCCTCAGGTCTTCCTGGTACTTACAGTTGGTCGAGTGGTGGAAGTACAAGTTCCATTACTGTATCACCTGGAGCGACAACAACATATTCCGTAACCTATTCAGAGGGCGGATGTACCAGTGCGGCATTAAGTCAAACCATAACGGTTAGTAATCTACCATCTACGAATTACGATGCGACTGTTACGAACGGATGTATCTTCCCGCCATTTAATCCTGATATCTCGACAAATTATACAACCACTGCGGTTGGTACAATTTCATGGCAATTTCCTGGCGGTACACCCAATACTGGTGTAGGAAATGGACCAATTACTGTAACTTATAATGCTGAAGGTATTTACGATGCTACCATTACGGTTGTTTCTGCACAGGGTTGTTCTAGAACAACAACTTACACAAATACCATCGCAGTTGTGAATGGTTTAACACCTACCTCTAGTTTTAACCTAACAAATGTCACTCCTCAATGTCTTGAAGGAAATGAATTTTGCTTTGAATTTACTGGTATAAATGCGGATACAATCGAATGGGATTTTGGTGATGGTTCTCCTACAATTTTTAGTGATGAAGACAGTATTGTTTGTCATTCATTTAGTTCTATTGATACTTTTACAGTAAGTATGATTCCATACACCACGATTGGCAGCGTGCCTGGGTGTTCTGGCTCAGGAGCTGATATGGAAGTCATCACTCTTGGACCACAAGCTGCTTTTGACCTTAGCCCTTTGGATTGCGAAGACCAACTAAATAGGTCCTTTACAAGTACATCGATTGGTACTACACCATCAACCCAGTATACCTGGGATTTTGGAGACCCACCATCTCCTCCGGTCTCGGGTATTTCTTCTGCCTCTCATACTTTTAGTGCCTATTCTCCGTCCAACAGCGTTCCTTATATCGTAACGCTTACTGTTGAGGATCCAACAACGGGATGTCCTCCGAGTTCAGTAACTCAGGATGTATATGCCTTTCCTAATAATCAAGCAGATTTTGGTATTTATTTGACCAATAATTTTCTTGTTCCAACAAATGAAGTATGTCTAAATGAAGAATTGTGGTTTTTGAATGAAACACCCTTACCTCAAAATACAAGTCCTTCATTGAATTCAATTCAAACTCAATGGGATTGGGATGTGAGTAATGGCTATCAATGGCAGAGTGGCTCTGAATTCAGAGGTACTCAAGAAGATCTTGATTTTAATGAGGCTTCATCAGTGATTTCTGGTAATATCAGTTGGGTTCCCGGAGTTTATGATATTGCCATGAGAAATACGGCAAATAATGATGGGACGCTATGCTATGATACGGTTGTTCACTCTGTTACTGTCCATGGAATTATTAGAGATTTAGATATTGTTGATACGGTATGTATTGATCAAGTATTTTCGATTACGGACAATTCTTCTGCTCCTTTAAGTTCGATTATTCAAAGAGATTGGGATTTTGAAAACGATGGAATCATTGACTTAACTGGTAATAATCCAAATCCATCCCATAGTTTCTCGACACCAGGGTTATATGAGGTTTCATTGACCTGTACGGATGCTTTTGGTTGTCAAACTGAGATAATTGAAACAGTTGTTGTCAGAGAGGTTACAGCATCTTTTAATGTCGATCGAGTATTTATTTGTGATGATGAAGAGGTAACAGTAACGGCGAATAATTCATCTAGCTATGGACCTCTAAGCTATGATTGGTCGGCCGCTACAAATGTTACGCCAAGTTCTTCAACTGATGAACTGCCTGGAACTTTCTTGTTTAATGATGAAGGAAACCATTCCATTACATTGACAGTAACGGATAATTTAGGATGTTCAGACAATTTCACTATCGATATTGATGTTTTTGACGTTGTAGCTGATGGTTCTGGGGACCCGAACATTGCAACATGTTTTAACCCGCCGACCGTTGTTACATTTACAAACTCATCTTCCAATAATGTTGATCCGAATTCTATTTTTTGGGATTTTGGAAATGGAGAAACATCGACAGAAGCTTCCCCAACAACGATTTACACGACTGCTGGATCTTTTGATGTTACCTTAACTGTTTCTTCATTGACGGGAGGTTGTACAAGTACAGAGATTGTGGAAACGATTGAAGTTGCCGGTCCGTTTGGTGCTATTGCTGTTACTAGTCCAGTTCTTGATGATTGTTCATGTTTGGATGTTGATATTGAAGTAACAACGAGTGATGTGGAGGAAGCTACTTTACTTTTTGGTGATGGATCATTTCAAAATGTCCCTCTTAATGCGACAACAACCATAACACATCAATATTGTAATACGGGAACGACGGCTCAAACACTTACGCCAATTTTATATATAGCGAGTGGAACATGTAATGGAAACATTACTGCCAATGAATCAGTTACGATTCAACCATTACCAGTTGTTGATAATCCAGGAGATTTTGAATATTGTGAAGGTGAGAACAGTAATCCTGTCAATTTTACTGGAAACATAGGTTCAACAACTTATAATTGGACAAATACGAATACAAACACCGGTTTAGTTGCAACAGGAACGGGGGATATCACCTCTTTTTTAACGGCAAATTCCCAAGCTACTGCTTCAGAAATATCTACAGTAACCGTAACGCCAATAATTGACGCAACGGGGTGTTCAGGGACACCTGAATCTTTTACCATAACTGTAAATAAAGCACCAACAGTAAATGCAGGTGTTGATGATGAAATTTGCGAAACTGAAAACTTTAATTTAAGTGGTGCTTTTGGTGGAGGGGCTTCTTCGGCTCAATGGTCCGGTGGTTTAGGTACTTATAACCCTAACGACCAGGATATGTCGGCTGTATATACACCAACCCCTGCTGAAATAGCAGCTGGTACAGTCGTATTTACATTAACCACAGATGACCCTGCAGGAGTTTGTTCTGCTGTATCGGATAATGTTACCCTAACAATAAATCCAGGTGTTATTGTAAATGCGGGTGTGGATGATGAGATATGTTCGAATTCCACTTTCACAATGAGTGGTTCGATTGGAGGGTCTGCGAGTAATGCTCAATGGTCAACAGTTGGAGATGGTTCATTTGATGATAATACAAGTCTGAACGCAATATATACGCCTGGACCAACAGATATTTTGAATGGCAGTGTGCTCATTACATTGTCAACTGATGATCCCGTAGGCCCATGTTTTGCAAGTACGGATGATATGATTCTTAGCTTCAGTAATGCGGCTTCAGTATCGGCTACAGGGCCAACTGATATTTGTGTAGGAGACGATATATCAGTTAGTGCGACTATTGGGGGAGCTGGATCAAGTGTAGTATGGTCAAATGGTTCAGGAACTTTTTCCCCAAGCGTGAATGATTTGACGCCGACTTACACTCCGAGTAATGCTGAGAATTTAGCAGGTTTAGCATCATTAATTGTTACGGTTAATGACCCTGATGGTGCAGGGCCATGTTCTACAGAAATTGATCAGGTTGATGTTAATATTCAAGATACAGTGAGTGTATCAGCGGGACCCGATGTTCAGATATGTTCTAATGATGTAATTACTCTAGCAGGTTCAATAGGAGGTTCTGCGAGTACGTCAACTTGGACAACAAGTGGAACGGGTTCTTTTGACGACGCCAGTTTGCAAAATGCTACATATACACCGAGTTTAGGAGACATAGCGCTTGGATCAGTGATTTTGACATTAACCACTGATGACCCTGTTGGTCCGTGTAATGCTTCATTTGATCAAATGACTTTAAGCTTTAGTAATGCCGCCACTGTAACTATATCAAC
>WTIB01000244.1:0-2095 GCA_011522905.1 Crocinitomicaceae bacterium
GAAATCACTATTTTTACCTTGGGTGTAGCCAAACACGAATGAAAAAACACTTAATTATTGGGGGAGGATTAGCAGGCTGCGCTTTGGCGTACAGGCTTATTAAAAAAGGTCATCATGTGCGACTTATGGATAATAATCTGAATAAATCTTCTTTTGTCGCCGCGGGAATGATCAACCCTATTGTTTTCAGGAGAGTGAATAAATCTTGGCGAGTGGATGATTTTCTCCCTTCAGCAATTCATTTTTATAATGAATTGCAAGAAGAAACTAAGGTTGGTTTTTTTAGTTCTATTAAAATCAGAAGGTTTTTTGCAAGCGAACAGGAAAAAAAGTATTGGACTCAAAAACAAGACAATCCCTCATATGTCAAATATTTAGCAAATCCGGACGAAGGTCATTATCCATATTCAATTAATAAACACAAGTTAGGTTCTGGAATTGTAAAAAATGCATACCGAGTGAATGCGATGTCATTTATGAGCGCGGTGCACAGAATGCTTAAATCAATGGAGGTACTTGTTTATCATGATTTTGACTACGATAAGCTAGATAAAAACGACCTAAGTTACAATGGAGAGTCCTATGAGACTGTTGTATTTTCATGTGGCTCTGATCATCGAGACATTCCTTTTTTTAATGAAGTTGAAATTGAACAAACCAAAGGTCAAATATTAACCATCCATTCAAAGCAAATAACGGAGAAGGAGACATGGAATCATAAAGGCTTTATTTTACCCATAGGGGCCGAATTATTTAAAGTTGGAGCAACCATAGAAAGGGGTTTAAATGATATTAGAACAACAGATGATGGGAAGACAGAGCTAGTAAATGTAATTAAAGGGATTTTTTCCGGAGCGTATGAGATAAAATCACAAATTGCTGGTGTTCGCCCAACTGTTTATGATAGAAGACCAGTGATGGGGGAGCACCCGAATCACAAAGGCATATTTATTTTCAATGGGCTTGGAACTAAGGGGTATTTAATGGCTCCATTATTATCTGAGGAAATGGCTGATTTTATAATCAGCGGAAAAGAGCTACATAAGGAAGTAAAACTGTCAAGGTTTTACAAAAATCCATAATTAAATAGGCGATAGTAATGGAGAATAAATTCACTATATCTTGCAGCAATATTGGGATTTTAAGTGTAATTTTGACCCCGAATGAAACACATACGAAACTTTTGTATTATTGCCCATATTGATCATGGTAAAAGCACATTAGCAGACAGGCTTTTACAAACCACTGGAACGATTTCTGAGAGAGAAATGCAAAACCAGGCTTTAGATGATATGGAACTCGAAAGAGAAAGGGGAATAACCATCAAGAGTCATGCGATTCAAATGAATTACTCGTATGAGGGGAATGAATACGTTTTAAATCTGATTGATACGCCAGGTCATGTAGACTTTTCCTATGAGGTTTCTCGTTCGATAGCTGCTTGTGAAGGGGCATTACTTATTGTCGATGCATCTCAAGGAATAGAAGCACAAACCATTTCCAACCTATATCTTGCATTGGAGCATGATTTACAAATTATCCCAATTCTCAACAAAATGGACTTACCAGGAGCAATGCCCGATGAAGTCTCTGATCAAATTGTGGAATTAATTGGTTGTGATGAATCTGAAATAATTAGGGCTTCAGGAAAAACCGGACTCGGCGTAAATGATATTTTGGCCTCTGTCATAGAAAACATCCCGGCACCTACAGGTAATGAAAATGAACCGCTTCAGGCGATGATATTTGACTCTGTATTTAATCCTTTTAGAGGAATTATTGCCTATTTCCGGGTCAAAAATGGAATCATTAAAAAGGGCCAAAGAATACGGTTTTACAATACTAAAAGAGACTATAATGCCGAAGAAATTGGCATTCTAAAGATGGGCTTGGTTCCTCAAAAAGAATTACGAACGGGAGATGTGGGTTATATTATTTCAGGAATTAAACAGGCCAATGAGGTCAAAGTTGGAGATACCATAACTTCTACTGAGAATCCATGTACAGAAGCAATTATGGGGTTTGAAGATGTTAAACCTATGGTATTTGCAGGAATATATCCTGTGGACACTGAGGATTATGAGGAGTTGCGCTA